>NZ_JBGCUR010000028.1:0-46382 GCF_041361455.1 Chryseobacterium gossypii
TTTTCAGTGCCGCAAAGATAGAACCTTATTCTTCTATCATCCAAATTTATTTAACATAATTTTTATATCTTGTTAATATGAAAATGTAATGAACTGAATATTAAATAAAAAAATCGCAAAGAAATTGAATATCAAAAGCAGGAAAAGCTATTAAATATAGTAGATATAAGAATAAAGCAATCTTCCAAGTGCATTACTTATTGCACTTTGGTCTCTTTATAAATTATACTTAAAAATTCTGCAAATGATTTTTCCAATCCTATAATATCTCCGGATTTTAAGTTTAAGCCGCCTGTTCCGGAGGTATCCGATCTTATTTTCGTAGAGGAAATCAGAAAATATTGATTGGAATCATTGGCTTTAGGCTGGATTTTTATTGTTGACCCCAACAATTTTTTCGTAGATATGGTATATATCTCTCCCGGCATCACCTGTAATAATAAATAGGTTCTCGGGAATAAGGTATAATCTTTTCTGTTAATACTTATTTTCTGATCTTTTTCTGAGGAAGCAAACAAATACAGATAGCCTGTTTGATTCAATAGTTTCTCCTTAGGCAGATAGTATAATGCCAATTTATAGTTTGAGGGATTAAATGGCTGAGGGGATCCGTCAATATTTTCAAATGGCTGTAAGGAAAATGTATTGGCCCCGATTTCTTTTGCTTTTTTATATATCAGAGAGAAAACTGAGGCATCATCATTGGTGAAGCCCTGAACTTCAATTTCACCCAGGTATTGTGCATCTTTAGCTTCCTCGTTTATCTTATATAAGAATTTATCTGTATTATCGCTTGTCTTATGAACCTTTGTAAGGTACACGTTCTGCGCATAGGAAAGCTGCATTAAAGCGATAAAAATAATGATTGCCAGGTTTCTCATAGTAAATATTATCGGGATAGTATTTTTATACATTCTTCCAGACTATTTTCCCAATGTTTCGGTTCTATTCCGTAAACCTCCTCAATCTTATCGAGGCACATCGTACTTCTTTTCGGCCTTTTGGCCGGAGTGGGGTATTGATCTGTAGTCAATGCTGTCAATTGTATTGAGGAACCTGAAATTTCCGCAATTTTTCCGGCAAAATCAAACCAGGTGGTTTCCGGGTAGTTTGAAAAATGAAAAATCCCGAAAGTTTTTTGAGGCGTCTCTACAATTTTCATAATTGCTTCAGCCAGATCATTGGCATTTGTAGGTTGCCCGAACTGATCGGCAACAATACCCAGCTCATCTTTTTGGGAAAACAGATTCAGCATGGTCTTAACAAAGTTTTTACCAAATTCCGAATATAACCAGGATGTTCTCAAGATTATTGTGCCGGGATTTATTTCCAGAGCCAGCTCTTCTCCTTTTCTTTTTGATTTTCCATAAATCCCCACCGGATCGGTAAAGTCATCTTCAGAATAGCAGAGATTGGTATCTCCATCAAAAACATAATCTGTGGAGATATGGATCAGGATCGTTTTATAATCCAGACAAGCCTGTGCAAGATAAGCTACCCCTTCCGCATTTATGGCAAATGCTTTTTCTTGTTCTGTTTCTGCAAGATCTACAGCGGTATAGGCCGATGCATTGACGCAGATGTCAGGTTTATGTTCATAGAAGAAATCATTGATCTGATCTTCATCTGTGATATTCAATGTTTGTGAATCTGTAAAAATAAATTCATAATTACTTTCAAAATCGGGTGCAATTTTTCTTATGCAGTTTCCTAATTGCCCATTACTGCCTATTATTAGTATTTTTTTCATGAGTTCTTCGCATTTTGGGATCTTAAGAACTTAACTCTTGACTGGAAATCTTTTTGTTCAAGATCAACATAAAATTTATGAAATGTTTCTTTGATATCTTCCGGATGTAATTCAGATTTTCTGGTTTTCACATTGAAACAAATCACTGTAACCCATAATACCGCGTGGATTGTTTTCTCATCCAGACTTTTCATTAAAATCTCCACTTTGGCGGTCCTATCCTGGATATCAATTGTTTTACTGCTGATGACCACCTGGGTATTATATCTTACTTCTTTTAAATAAGCAATCTCGTTTTGTATTGCAATCCAGGTAAAGCCGTTTTTTCTTGTGTATTCTTCGTAAGTAAAGCCGTAGGATGTTTCTACATGGTCTTCTCTGGCATTGAACATATACTCCAGATATTTTACATTGTTCAAGTGTCCTATCGGGTCACAGTCACTAAACCTCACTTTTACCGTGGTTGATACTTCTTTTTCCATTTGGCAAAAATAAAAAAACCACCTCTAAAAGAGATGGTAGTTTTATAAAACTTTGTTAATTTGTTGAATTATTGGATTCCTAATTCTTTTTTCACAGCTGCAGTAGCGTCCGGTCCGTTTTTGTAAACGAAAGCAGAAGAGTTTGCGTCCATGATATAATCATATCCATTAGCTTTTGCTACTTTAGTTACAGCGTCGTTCAATTTTTTCTCGATTGGCTCATAAGCGGCATCTTGCTTAGCTAAGAAATCTTTCTGAGCTTTATCATTCATCTGTTGAATTTCATCACCCAACTTTTTCATTTCAGTCTCTCTTGCAGTATTTTCTTCAGCTGTCTTTTTAGGAGCTTCTGTTTGATATTGCTGATATTTAGCTTGAGCGGCGTCTGCCTTTTTCTTAATTTCAGCCTGCTTAGTGTCCAGGAAAGCTTTAAGATCAGCATCTGCTTTTTTCTTTTCAGGCATTGCGTTAAGAACACCTAATACATCTAAAGTAGCAATTTTTTGAGCTTTTGCCATACCTACCGATACTACCATCATTACTGCTGCAAATAATACACTTAATTTTTTCATAATTGGTAAAATAAATAATTTAATTTGTTTTTAGATTTTAAATTTCAGTAAAAGTTAATTATAACTTTTATTTTTTGTTATTAGTTTTTCCTTTTTTTTCAGCTTTTTCTGTTCCTTTTAAGAGGATATCCAGCACTTTATCTGAATAATCAAATCTTTTTTGGAGAAAAAGCACATTGTTATTCGTTTTATCAAGAACTATGCCCAATCCGTTTTTCTCTGACATTGTTTTGATGGCACCCCAGATCTGATCCTGAAAGGGCTGTACCAAATTTGTTCTTAATTTAGCAATTTCCCCGTTGGCCCCAAAACGTAAACTGGTAGTAGTTTTAATGTTTTTTTCAAGATCCATTACTTCTTTTTCTCTCAGCTTAAGCTGGTCACCTATTAACAGGACCCTTTCATTTTCAAAAGCTGATTTTTTCTTTTCATATTCAGACTGCATATTCTGAAGTTCAGATTGCCAGGTATCAATCTGAGAGTTCAATCTTGCCTCTGCTTCTTTATACTGAGGCAGTTTATTTAAAATGTACTCCGTATCTACAACGCCAATTTTTTGTGCATTGCCTGACCCGAAAAGCAGACATACGATAAGGGTGAAAAGTATTTTAAAATTTTTCATATCGATTATAATGATTGGTTCATCAAGAAGTGTGTCTTCCATCCTGAAGGTTCTGTTCCAAGAACGGTTTTGTCAAATCCATAAGCGAAATCAAATCCGATCAAACCAAAGGCTCCCATATACACTCTGACCCCGATACCAACGGATCTTTTCAACTGGAATGGGTTATAACCGCTCCATGAGTTCCATACGTTACCCCCTTCAGCAAAAGTCAAGGCATAAATTTTTGCCGTCTGGTTTAATGAGATCGGATATCTCAATTCCAATGTAAATCTGTTATAAATGGTACCTCCACCGGTCTGGGTAATATCATCAATGGTTCCTCCGTAAGTAGAAGCATTTTCATAACCTCTCAAAGGAATAAGCTCTCTACCGTCATATCTACCGCCGAACAATCCCGTACCTCCTACATAGAATCTTTCAAACGGTGGTGCTCCCAGCTGTTTATTGTATCCATCCATGAATCCCATTTCTGCTGAGGATCTTAACACCAGCTTTCCTACAATCTCATTATAGACATCTGCCTTAAATTTGATTTTATAAAATTCCATCCATTTGTATTTCTCCGTCGGAGTCATTGTTGAATAGTCTTTGTTGCTGAACAATGAGTATGGAGGGGTAAGTTTGGCTGACAATTCTATATTGGACCCCATTGTAGGGAAAATTGGATCAATTCCGGCAGAATTTCTGCTCAGTCCTAAGTTAATGCTGAAGTTGTTCGCTGTTCCATAATATTCTGTAGTACCTCCGAATTCAAAAGGATAGTTTCTGAAATTATATTTCTGGAACTGGATACCTGTATATAATGAGAAGTAATCATCCGGCCATCTCAGCCATCTGTTTAAACCTACAGAAGCCGAAAAGATGTTTAACTTCTGGTCTTCTCCATTGAGATCAGAGTATTTTACCCTTGAGTTGTTCACACTTACTGAAAGTGCAGTTGGCTTTGTCCCGAACAACCAAGGTTCTGTAAAAGAAACTCCATAGTTCTGGAAATATTGCCCGGCCTGTGCCTGGATCGACAATGTCTGCCCGTCACCCTGAGGTACCGGTCTGAAATCTTTGAACCTTAGGAAGTTTTTCAGGGAGAAGTTGTTGAATGTCAACCCCAGGGTTCCTATAAAGCTGTTACCACCGTAACCAGCCTGTAGCTGAACCTGTGAAGATCCTTTTTCTACCAGTTTCCAGTTGATGTCCACAGTGTTATCCTGTTGATTTGGATTAATATCCTGGCCTATCTGTTGTGGATCAAAGAATGACATCCCTGCCAAATCGAAGTAAGTTCTCTTAATATCACTTTTGGCAAAGAGGTTTCCTGGTTTTGTTCTCAGGGAACGAAGGATAACGTGGTCATGGGTTGTGGTGTTTCCCTGCCATGTTACTCTGTTCCAGGTCGCTTTTTCTCCTTCGCTGATGCGGATCTCCAGATTGATAGAGTCTCCTGAGACAGATTTCTCCACCGGAGTTACATTGGAGAAAAGGTAACCGTTGTTCATATACACCGACTTGATGTCTGAATCATCTTCCTTACCTCCGTCTTCACCTACTTTTTTATTGAATCCTACAGCATCATAGATATCTCCTTTTTTATATCCTAAAAGTCTTTGCAGGTAATCTGTAGAGTATACCGTATTTCCTGTGAAAGTAATATCCCCAATGTAATACTTTTTACCTTCGTTAAGTTTTACATTGATCTCATAATTATTCTTTTTATTTCTCCATATGGAATCCGAAACGATAATGGCATCCCTGTATCCTAAAGAGTTATAGTAACTGATAAGGTTTTGCTTATCTTCCTGGTATTTTTCTTCAATAAATTTGGATGGTTTTAGGATTCCCCCAATACCGAACCTTTTCTGCTTGGTCTCCTTAAAGGCTTTTTTTCTGAGTTTGGAATCAGATACATTCTGGTTTCCTTCGAACTCAATATGATCGATTTTTACTTTTTTTCCTTTATCTACGTTGATCGTCCAGTCTACCAAAGCCGGATCATTGGCATTTATCTTATCCTGGATGGATATTTTAGCATCTGCAAATCCTTTTTTGATATATTCTTTAGGTATATTCGTCTTCAGGCTGGCAACCAGGTTCTGAGTAATTTTAGTACCCGGCTTCAGATTGTTGTCTTTAGCAAGCTTTTCGTTTTTGGATTTTCCGATCCCTTTTCCCGTAAACTTCACTTCTCCAAGCTCTTTCAAATCCTGGAGATAGAATCTTAAAACTACGGTTTCGCCCTCAATACTCTGAACATACACCTCCACTTCTGAGAAGGACTGGGTATCCCAAAGTTTTTTAATGGCGTTACTGATTTTCTGCCCCGGGATATCTACACTTTCCCCTTTGGATAAACCTGTAAATCTTAGAATCTGCGCAGGCGTGTATTTTTTCACCCCATCTACAACGATGTCTTTAAGCATGTATGTGCCTGTCTGATTTTCTGCGTATACAGGATTATTGTTCACCTGAGTGCTGTCCTGTGGAGTTACCTGTCCATAAAAATGTGCAGAAGCAACAAACATCATGATGGGTAATAGTCTAAACTTCATTTTATCGTAGTCTTTCTTGTCTTAAATTTTACTGGATTTTTATCTGTTCGCCCGTAAGGCCGTATCTTCTTTCTTTATTCTGATAATCAACAATACACTGAAAGAAAATGTCTTTTGTGAAATCTGGCCATAGAACATCTAAAAACTGCAGTTCGGCATAAGCGATCTGCCAAAGAAGGAAATTGCTTATTCTTACTTCACC
This sequence comes from Chryseobacterium gossypii, assembly GCF_041361455.1. Taxonomy (NCBI): domain Bacteria; kingdom Pseudomonadati; phylum Bacteroidota; class Flavobacteriia; order Flavobacteriales; family Weeksellaceae; genus Chryseobacterium; species Chryseobacterium gossypii. The sequence goes on from NZ_JBGCUR010000028.1 coordinate 6,175, forward strand.
ACTGGTTCTTATAAGCAAGTCTACAGGAGGGAAATCTTTTGTATAAAGATAACTTTCGAATAATTTCTCATCTATATTTTCTACCTCTACCTTACCTTCCTTCACATCAGAACTTATATTTTTCACGGCATCCAATATCTCATTTTGAGAGCCATAGCTTATTGCCAGGACCAGGTTGCCTTTAGTGTTTTCTTTTGTTAATTCCACCACCCGAAGCAATTGGTCTTTTACCAGTGGCGGCAGTTTATCCAGTTTACCGATCACATGCATTCTCAGCCCCTTACTGAATATTTCCTCAGCCTCCAGCAAAAGTGTTTCCGCAAGTAAATTCATTAAGGTATTTACTTCTTCTTTAGGCCGGTTCCAGTTTTCTGAGGAGAATGTATAAAGCGTCAGATACGGAATATGTATCTCATTACATGCATTAATGGCGTTCCTTACAGCATTGATAGCATTTTTATGACCAAAAGTTCTTTCCTCGCCACGAGATTTTGCCCACCTCCCATTGCCATCCATTATAATGGCAACATGCTTCGGTAAATTCTCAGAATTTATTTTATCTTTAATCAACGACATATTATTACTCACAATAACATGGAGGTCTTCCGAAGGAATAGGTGATACCCAAACTTACGGTATTCAGCCAATCTCTGGAACTCTGATCTCCAATATTTCTTTCTCCTAAAAACTTAGCTTCTCTTTCTTTGGATACAATATAATAAGCACCTGACTGAAGCAAAGATCCACCTGTGTTAGGGTCTAAAATATCCCCACTGTATGTAGATACCACATCTTTACTCAGTATTTTACTATAATCCAACTGATCTGTAAAAGTGTATCTGAACATCGCTTCTGCAAATATTGCCCAATTATGATTGAATTTATATTTTAATCCTATTCCGAAAGGGATATGCATCGCTGTTTTCGTTCCGGTGGAGTATACCGGTGTGGTGGTAAAGTCTAATTCATTTACCGGGGCCTGGGCCACACCATCTGCATCTCTTCTGAAATCATTTACCAAAGTAGCTTTCGGGGCATCAAACAATAAAGCGCCGACACCTCCAAAGATATAAGGGCTCAGCATGCTTTCCTGCTCATTATTTACCGGGAAAAAGTTATATTCAAACATTAAGCTTGCTTCATATATATTATTTTTTCCGAAAGAGTTTCTGTTTTTTCTATACTCTTCTTTCGCTGCTTTATCACTAAACTGGACCTGGTTATATCCAATATCCAATCTTACTGTCTGGTAAGGGTTAAAATTAAACCTGTATAATAAACCTCCATAAAAAGGGACTCCCCAATCTGATACTCTATCTAAATCCAATGGCTTTTGCAAAATATAATTCGTTCTTCCTATATCACCCACTAGGTTGCTCATACCTAGACGAACTCCCAATTCGTTTCTTTGTGCTTTAACGCTTACCACAGTTCCTAGGGCGGCAAGGAAGCTAAACAATAATTTTTTATTCATAAAAGAATATGGATTTATGGTTATTTTAAAATTTAATTTTTGCAAATATAAAACATTTTTATATTAATGATAATCTTAATGTTTAGTTAAAAATAAACAAAAAAACATAATTTGTTATAAAGTAAACGGCAAAGTAATGAAAATATTCTTTTTTTAATAGATTCAAAAAAATCTTCATATAATAAACCCCCATTAAATGAGGGTTTAAATATATTATTTTTTATCGAAAATAGCCTTTACCTTATTTCGTATTCTGATCAATAACGGCTCTTTATAGTTCTTATCTTCATCAAAATATCCATAGCCGTAACCATAACCGTATCCGTAACCATATCCATAGCCGTATCCTTGTTTTGTATTGTAGTCATTATAAACAAGGCCCAGGTGCTCAATCTCTCCGTTATGATATTTTTCAGTGATCATTTTCAGCATATATTTTTCGGTATATTCGTGACGTACCACATAAATATTGGCGTCGGAATATTTCATCAGTTCAAATGAATCTGCCACAAGCCCTACCGGTGGGGAGTCAATGATAATGAAATCATATCTGCCTTTAAGCTCTTCAATGAACTTCACGTTTCTTTCGCTCATCAAAAGCTCGGAAGGGTTTGGCGGTATAGGTCCCGAAGTAGCTACATCCAGGTTCGGGATTTTCGTTTTATTGATGATCTGATCTACAGAAACCTCACCCGTCAGATAGTTGGATATCCCGTATTGATTATTGATTTTGAAGTCCCCGAAAATCTTTGGCTTCCTTAAATCCATTCCCAACAGAATGGTTTTTTTATCACTTAATCCCAGAACGGAGGCCAGGTTGATAGAAACATAGGTTTTTCCTTCTCCTCCAATAGATGATGTGACGAGGATCACTTTACTTTTTTCATTTTCACCTGAAAGGAACCTCACATTCGCCCTGATTCCTCTAAAGGCTTCGGAAACAGAAGATTTTGGCTGTTCCAGAACGGTGAGCATATTTTCATTGTTATTGTTACCGATGACACCCAGCAACGGAATTCTTGTAGCATTGAGGAGCTCTTTGATATTCCTGATCTTATTATCCAGCAATTCCCCAACAACGATAAATAGCAAAGGTAGCAGCAACAGTCCCGCAATGATCCCCATTTTGGCTGCCTTCACATTAGGTGCAATAGGAGGCTGCCCAACATTTTTTGCGGGGTCGATCACCGTAATATCAGACTGGTTGGTAGCCAGCTTCATCTGGGTTTCGTTCTGTCTTCCCAATAAGCTATTGTAGGTTGCCTCAATCATATTATAGCCCCTCTCAGCATCTAAATAGCGCCTTTCTTTTTCAGGATATGAGGACAGGTTCGCGTTAGCTTCCGCCACTTTACGGTTGATTTTATTGATCTCGGTATAATACTGGGTATAATAGTTTCTCAAAATGTCCGATGACCCCAGCCGGGTTTCATTGATCTGCCTGTTGATCTCCAGCATTGGTTCGGAGTTCGGGGTATAGATCGTAGCCAGCTCTCTTCTTTTTTCATAGAGGGCTTTCAGCTCTGAAACCGACGCTGTGAAAAGCCCGTCCTGGAAGCCGGCGGCACTGGTGCTGATCATTTTATTAAAATTCTGTGTATCCAGAGAATTTTTGATACTGTTCAGGGAGCTTATCTTGCTTTCAAGATCTGCTTTTCTGGCTTCCAGATCTTTGATTTCCGTTAAGGATTTTTCATCCCTGTCCTTAATGTCATAAAGCTTTTCAGACGTTTTCAGATAATTCAGGACATTGGCACTAGAGTCCAGTTTTTTTCTTACCGTATTCAGATTGCCACGCAGATAAAGTTCGGTATTTTTATCAACGGTCATTTTATCTGCAAGCCTTTTCTTTTGTAATTCGCTTACCGATTTGTTTAAGAAATTTACGGTACTGTTAAGATTATACCCTTTTTTGGTGATAATCATTATTGTATTGATCTCTTTATCAAACTCCACTCCTATGGTAGAAACGATATCATTAACCGTCTGGTTTACCGAGGTCAGGTTAATAATGATATTCGTAAGCTTGATTTTAGGTTTCACAGGGTTCTGAACCAGCCTGAATCTTAAATTGGGGGCAGTATACCATTCACCAACCCTGATTATTTTATTCTCCGGTCTTTCATACGGCTTAATTTCATGAAATCCTTCGGATTCATAGCTGTAGACATTAGTGGATTCTCCTTCTTCCGGTAAAACAACCTCATAAGCGTTCCCGCCTTTAGGGATCAAAGTAAACGGATAATTTATCTGCTGATAGTGATTCTTATCAATTTGTACAAAAACAGGAGAGTCGTCTTTATCCAGATAGGTGGATTTGATGGCTCCTTTAGTGGAATAGTTGACAAACAGATCCAGCTCTTTTACAAGAAATTCATTATGGGATCTTGATAAAAGCATTTTCTTCAAATAGATTCCGTCCTGATTGCCTCCCTGACCCCAGATGAAGTTGATGGATTGGTTGGGAGTAAAGTAACTGGCGGTATTATTCGAAACACTTAAGGACAGGTTTGAGGCATATATGTTCTGTGCATAGTATTTGCCATATATCCAGGCTATCGCATAGCCGGTAAACAGCATGAAAACAAACCAGTACCAGTTTTTAATGACCCTGCTTAAAAAATGTTCGATATCAAATAAGGCAAAGGAACCAAATCTTTCTTTTTGGATATCATTTCTCTCTACTTTAGCGTCTTTTTCTGGGATCATATTAAAGGTTTTTAAGAAGTAGATAAATTGATAACGCTGTAGTGACCACTGAAATTCCTGTCGTCAAAGTTTGTATCGGATCTTTTCCGAAGCCGTTGAGACTCTTTGCTCTTGTATTAAGATAAATCTCATCTCCGTTTTGAACATAGTAATAAGGAGAGTTCATCAGATCCTCCCGGGTGAGGTCTATCTTGGCGATTTTAATTCCTTCAGGCAGTTTTCTGTGGATCACAATGTTTTTCCTGTCAACCGTTCTGTTTAGTCCTCCGTTAATAGCCAGAGCTTCCGTAATGGTAAGGGTGTTTTTATGGACCACCTTTTCCCCGGAAATACCTACTGTTTCCACATCTCCCAGTATGTAATAGGTGATTCCGTCAGTATTTAATCTGACCTCAGCCTTTCCTTGCTGGAAGTTTTCATTTACTTTTTCCTGAATCTCTTTGGCCACATCATCAATGGTTCTTCCTTCGGCTTTGATATATCCGATCCCGAAAACATTAATGTCTCCATTGGAATCCACTTTCAATCCCCGGAAGTAAAAATTAACATTTCCACCGATACTGGATCCGCCTCCAACGGAAACATTTCGGACCCCCACATTTGAAGCCACATTATTGGTACTGGGAGCCTCGGTACTTCCTGAGGTATTCAGGGAAGAATAAAATTGTGCGGCATCTCCTTTGGGAGTGGTGACAATATTAAGGTTTAATATGTCATTCTTTGTAATCCGGTAAATAGGGATATTGTAGGGAACAAGACCTTCCTCGTTGATAACAAGGCTTTCATTAGGCTGCAGGTATCTCACATCTTTTGTCGTAATACAAGATGCTACCAGAAAGGGAATTATCAAAAGGAGTATATACTTATAATTCTTCATCATATTTTCAAGTTGTTTGCAAAAATAAAGATTTAATTGTTACTTTTCATGTTTTTCATGTTTCTTATTGCGATAAATAAAATCAGGGATGTACGCGCCCAGAAATCCTAAAAATAATATAATCAGCAATAGCACATTAATATTAATATGTCTCAGGTAATAAGCTACGCTAACGATGAACAGATAATATACGATAATATAAAAACTCGACCTCCTGTGAGTGAAGTTAAGCTTTAATAGCTTATGGTGGATATGATTCTTATCGGCGTCAAAAGGTGATTTTTTATTGGCAATCCTTACAATAATCACATTCAGGGTGTCCACAATCGGCAGAATCAGGATAGCTACCGCCACTACGGGTGCAGACTGCAAATGATATCGCGGTACGTTCGGAAGGGCTTTATCAATAAAGATATCAATGAAACATATTGATGTGAACGCCAGCAGAAAGCCCAAAAGCATGGAGCCTGTATCTCCCATGAATATTTTATTGGTCCTGTAGTTCGACAGGTTATAATATAAAAAAGCCAAAACAGCACCGATAATGATGACAGACAAAACCACCAACGGATAATTATATTCTCCCAGCCTGTAGTAGCTGATGCCGAAAAGCCCGCTGCAAATCACGGAATATCCGCCTGCCAGACCATCTATTCCGTCAATTAAATTGAAAGCATTAATAAGAATAATGAAGGTGATGATACTGAACATTATGCTTACAAAATAGCTCAGCTCATAGATCCCGAATATTCCGAACAGGCTTCTGATCCTTATATCTGATCCTATAACAATAAGCGATGAAACTATGATTTGTGCCACGAGTTTCTTATAGGCTCTCATGACTACAATGTCATCCATTACTCCCACATACAGAAGGATAACCAGGGATGCAAATAAAAATTTGTACAGATCGAACAGCTCATAGGCAAAAATAGAAGCGCAAACCCCTATTGAATAAAAAATAGCGATCCCTCCCAGATTGGGTATTTTCCGCAAATGGGAGCTTCTTACACCTGGCTCGTCCATCAGGTTCTTCCTTCTGGAAATTTTAACGATAGTGGGTACAGAAAAGAACGTAATTAAGAAAGAAAAAACAAAACCTAAGCCTATCTTTACATAGAAAATAGGAATGTTTGACTGAGTTAGGAACAATTCAAGATTCTTCATTTTTTTCTATTCAAAGCACTGCTTTCTTTATAAAAAACAGCAGTCCTACATTTGTGTTTAAATTAATTTTCTTATCAATTTTTTCTGTCCTGCAAAAAATAACAGATAAAAAACCTTTTTTTTCAAGGGCAAAGATAACAGATAATTTTTATCAAAACGATTATACTTCAATATATCTTTAATTTTTATATTTCTAACCTGCATGAAATATTGAAGTTTTTCATCCATTTCATTAAAAATATTTTCATCTTTTACAAACGCCAGATAAGCCAGGAAGGAATACACTCCTTCAAAGATCTGAAAGTTTTTCAATTCCTGTTTTTTTGAGGAATACTTGGACTTTTCGAAAGCTTTTTCCACATCCTGCACTGCTTTTAAAATATCCAGGCCCCGTTCCGTATGGGTTTTGGTAATAGAGTCTCTGCGCTCCAGGTATTGATAATGAAAATTCTGGGTCTGGGCCAGAGTCTCGCATTCCAGCAACAGCTGGGGAATCAGCTGGATATCTTCAAAATGGGCCCCTTTTTTAAATCTTCTCTGATCGAAAAGTTCTTTTTTAAACAGCTTATTACAGGCGAAATAGCTCAGATCTGAAAAAACAGAAAAGTTTTTTTCGAGATCAATCTTCTCAGGCATATTCGGGACCTGGGTAAGCTTCTGGGTGACATTTCCATATTCATCTACCTTTTGTATATTACAGATCACCATCCTGGCCTGGTGCTTTTCCGCCAGATCCAGCATTTCTTCATACATGGTCTCTGAAACATGGTCATCACTGTCCACAAAGCCAATATAATCTCCCGTTGCCTTATCGATCCCGAAATTCCGGGCGTCACTCAGCCCGCCGTTCTCTTTTTTAAAGGCTTTTATTTTCTGAGGATATTTATCCCTGTATTCCTGTATAATCTGCTCAGAATTATCCTTACTGCCATCATTTACAATTAAAATCTCAATATTGGCCAGGGTCTGGTTCACCAGGGAATCAAGACATTTGGCAAGATAATTTTCGACATTATAGACAGGAACAATGATGGAAACTTTTGAGGGAACGTTTGTCATACATTAAATTTTCGTCAACCGCGCATTTAACCAGCCTTTTTTGGCTTCATCAAAATCTTTTCTGGAGCATGGGATACAGTTTTCAATATTCTCATCATCACCGAAATACCATAAATTGCTGAAAGTATCCCTTTTGAAAGCATATTGCTTATCATCAATTAAAACATAGAATATTTCGTACTGTCTTTCCCTGGGATGTGATTTCTGAATATTGATCCCTTCAATCAGATACCAGATCATTTGTGCCAGAAGCTGATGGTTCAGCTGGCTTTCAGAATAAATATTATAGTTAAAGATACCTACCGATCTCAGATTTTCACTTAATCCTATTTCTTTCATATAGGCACAGATCTCCCTTCTGTTCAAGCCGTTTACCTGTGGGTTCATCGAAAAGGCATCACCGAAACTTTCTACAGCATCACAATTCACTGTCACCAGATCGGCCTTTCTGAAGAACGGCTCCGTTTTTTCCGTGGAATTCATCATTTCCGCCAGACGTACGATATCAAAATCCACTTCTTTGATCAGTCTCACAGAGTCGGTTTCATTCAGATGCTTCTGATATCCCAGATGATGATAGTTTTTAATGGAGAAATTTTTAGTACTGAAAATTTTGCTTAAAAAGGTATGCTCGTTGATGGTTTCCTCCTGCTTAAGGGAAATCACATTGCTGATCTGGGTATAATTAATATTTTTCTTGTGGAAGTTCAGGGCGGAGAACAGTGAGTAGGCAAAATCGTTGGATCCACCCACAACAACCGGTATTGCTCTTTTATAATGACACGCAGACAAAACTTCCTGCAATATATAGTGGGAATCCTGAACCGATTTTCCTGAAACCAGGTCGCCCAGATCCACTACAGGGATCTCAAAATCCAGTTGTGAAAGCTTATAAAATTCTTTTCGTATGCCCGTAAAATCCTGTACTTCGGCATCGCCATCCGCCCCCCTGTAGTCTGAAACAAACAGAAGGACAATACTGTCTTCTTTTATTTCTTTTGTAATACGGCTTCCAATCTGCCAACTTTCAGTCCTGAAATTCCTTGGTGAAATAATAAAATCTTCAAAATTCATAGATCACGATAATGGTAATAGGGTATAATACCTTAATTGGTTTATTATTTTCATTCAGCTTTAAAGCCTGTACAAACATACAAAAACCTCATCAATTTACTATCCTGCCGATCATTTATTAACAAAAAAAAGCCGTCAACACGATGTTAACGGCTTTATGTCTGTTGTAGTATTATTTCTTTCTGGCAGTTGTCTTTTTGGTGGCAGCTGCCTTTTTTGCGGCAGGTTTCTTTTTCTCAGCAAAAGCATTTTTATCCTGATCCAGGATCCATTTTTTCACTTCATCCAGGGAAACCTTCTTCAATTCTTCCGCTTCATATTTCGTATCATCCTTTTTCTTTGGTATTTTAAACATTGCTTTGCCAAACTTGATAAAAGGCCCCCATCTTCCGTTCTCTATCGAGATCTTTTCTTTTTCCCACTGCTGGATATACCTGTTCGCTTCTTTTTCAAGCTTGGCATCGATCAGCTCATTGATATCACTTTGGGAAAGGTTGTCGAAATTATATTTTTTCGGAACATTTACAAAGATATCCTTATACTTGATAAACGGTCCGAATCTTCCGGTCCCCTTGGTTACAGGCTCACCTTTGTAGGTTGCAATGGGTGCATCCGCTTTTTTCTTCTCATTGATGAGTTCTTCTGCACGGGCCTGATCAACGGACAACGGATCTTCCCCTTTAGGAATGCTGATGAAAGTTTCACCCCATTTCACATATGGCCCGAATCTTCCGACCCCTACCGAAACCGGCTGGCCTTCAAAATCCTTAAGGTCAAAAGGTAATTTAAATAATTCAAGAGCTTCTTCCAGGGTGATTGTGGCAATATTCTGGCCAGCCATCAGCGAGGCGAAGACCGGCTTTTCCTCATCATCCGTCTCCCCGATCTGGATCATAGCTCCAAATCGTCCTATCCTTGCGTGAACATTTTTCCCGGTTTTAGGATCTGTTCCCAACAAGCGGTCTCCCGTTGCACGATCTGCATTTTCTTCCACATCTTCAATTCTCGGATGGAACTTGGAGTAGAAGTCTGTCATCATTTCTTTCCACTTCTGTTCCCCATTGGCAATCTCATCAAAACCCTCCTCCACCCTGGCCGTGAAACCATAGTCCAGGATCTCTTTAAAATGGTCTGTAAGAAAATCATTCACTACTTCTCCTATATCTGTAGGAACGAATTTATTTTTATCTCCCCCAAATTTTTCTTCAAGAACTTCCTTTTTAATCTTGTCTTTCGCCAGAGACATCCTGATCACTTCACGGGTCTGTGGTTCAATTTCACGCTTATCAACATACTCACGGTTCTGAATGGTCTGAATGGTAGGTGCATAGGTAGAAGGACGGCCGATCCCCAGCTCTTCCAGCTTTCTTACCAGACCTGCTTCCGTATACCTGGAACTTGGCCTTGTGAATCTCTCTGTTGCCGTGATGGTTTTATAGTTTAATATTTCCCCCACATTTACTTTCGGCAATAGCTTTTCGTTGTTCTCCTCGTCATCGTCCTCTGTTTTTACGATACCATAAGCTTTCAGGAAACCATCAAAAATGATGACCTCACCCTGGGCTTCAAACTGCTGGGGTAATTTTGTATTCCCGATTTCAATTACGGTTTTTTCTATTTTGGCGTTAGCCATCTGGGAAGCCAGTGTTCTCCGGTATATTAACTGATACAGCTTATTCAGCTGGGAATCGCCAATGCTTTTCACTGCAAAGTCAGTAGGGCGGATAGCCTCGTGAGCCTCCTGTGCGGAAGCAGATTTTGTGGTGTAATTTCTTGGCGCTGAATATTCGGATCCGTATTCTGCTATAATTTGTTTTTTCGCTCCCTCAATAGCTTCCTGAGAAAGATTCACCGAATCTGTTCTCATATAGGTAATATGCCCTTCTTCGTACAGGGTCTGCGCGAGACGCATGGTAGTGGTCACATTATATCCTAACCTGGAAGAGGCTTCCTGCTGTAATGTGGAAGTGGTAAAGGGTGCAGATGCCGACCGTGTTCCCGGTCTTGTTTCAACGTTAAGTACTTTAAATTCCGTATCTCTGGCCTGCTCAAGGAATTTTTCGGCATCTTCTTCTTTTTCAAAGTCTTTTTTAAGCCTGGCCGCAATTTCCTGGCCGGTTTTATTCAGGAAGGTTCCGTCCAGCTTGAAGCTTGCCTTCGGCACAAATTCACGGATTTCCTTCTCTCTTTCAACAATTAGCCTTACTGCCACGGATTGTACTCTTCCGGCTGACAGCCCCGGCTTTACTTTTTTCCATAATACAGGAGACATCTCAAAACCCACGATCCTGTCAAGTACTCTTCTGGCCTGTTGTGCATTCACCAGATTCTGGTCTATATCTCTTGGATTTTCTATTGCTTTTAAAATGGCATTTTTAGTAATCTCATGGAAAACAATCCTCTTCCTGTTTTCCGGTTTTAGTTTCAGTTCGTCTGCCAGATGCCATGCAATAGCCTCTCCTTCACGGTCTTCATCGGAAGCCAGCCATACCATATCAGCTTTTTTTACGGCAGCCTTTAATTCTGTCACCAATTTCTTCTTGTCGGCAGAAACTTCGTAATCAGGATTAAACGTCTCAAGATCAATCCCCATTCCTTTTTTAGGTAAATCACGTATGTGCCCAAAGCTGGATTTTACTTCAAAATCTTTCCCTAAATATTTCTGAATAGTTTTGGCTTTTGCAGGAGACTCTACGATTACTAAATTTTTCGACATTCTAAAAATTTTTGCAAAAGTAAAGTTTTTTTATAATATACTTTTTAGAATTACATTTTATTTAATAATTCCATGGGTGCAACAAAAACCCTGTAGATGATTCCCTGGAAGGTAAATCCTTTTCCGGACATTTCAACCCTGTAGATCAGAGACAGAATAATAATGCACAATGTGATATAAAATTTCCGGTCTATCACTATCGGTTCATAAGCCAAAGCCGAATCACCTTTCCTCAGCAGTAAAGCAAATAGCACAATGAGCAGCATCATATGGATGTACATCCAGCGTCCCCAGTCTATGGCCAGGTAAAATAATGGAAACGAGTATAAAAATGCTCCGATCAGCAAAATAGATAAAACCTTTCGGTTGTTTAGAAACTTTAAATAATATCCTATATGAAACATACTGATCGCCAGGCTCAGGAAATAAAGCCTGTATTCATCAATATGCTGTTGAATATAATCTCTCTCGTTGATGTTCCAGTAGAAAATCCCGTAGGTAGGATGAACTCCCCTCTGGTTGAGGATTTCCAGAGACATCCCTTCATTCACGTTCTTGCCGAATACGTAAATTATGACGGCCGGCACACCAACAGCCAAAAAGTATTTGACGTATCTTTTATATTCCAGCCGCCCCGTTTTCACATACAGTGCAATTGCGAAATAAGGAACAAAAAAAACAGTCACTTCATGCAGTAACGTACTTATACAAAGAAGGATACAGAAGAGGTATTCCTTATATGCTGAAAGCCTGTCTTTATCCAGTAAGCAGGCGAACCAGGCAAACAGGAAAAACACAATGAACTCTTTTTTCCCTACATAGGTCACTGTATTTAAGAGCCCTACAAAACCTATTGAAGACAATAACAGGGATAAATATAAAAGGTCTGTCATTTTATCCCGTATCAATTTTGTATAAAAGAAAAAAAACAGTGAAATAATTGAAAACTGAACAAAATACACAAGATAATTCAGCCTGAACCCGGTCAGATCCTGCAAAATAAAAAAGAAGCTTCCGGACAGCCCTCTCCTTTTAAAGCCCCCGTCCTCGTAGTTGATCAGCCAGTCGGCAAGAATATAGCCATCATCTTTAAGGTTATAGATCAGAGTAAATGCAAGGGTATAAACAGCTGTTACAACAATAAGGAAATAAATAAAGATCTTGATGTTAAAATATTGTACAATTTTTTCTGGCCTCATAATGTGTTTAAAGTTTGATTCTAAAAACAAAAGAGAAATAAACGGCTTTGCTTTATTTTTCCATTCTTTTAGCAGCAACCAAAATTATGAAATTTAAAAACACAAGCACTATTTATCTCTCTTTTAAGGCTGTTATTATTCTTTAATGATTTTTATCATGGTTTTTGAATCATTAATTCTTACCAGATAGGTTCCTGACACCAGTGCGGAAACATTGGTCTGCCCGTTTTCAAATTCTCCGGCTTTCACTAGCTGACCGGACATATTATAAATCTGATAGAAATAACCCCTGGCCTGATCGGCATCAATATATAATATGCTTTTCACAGGATTCGGAAACAGGGATATCTTATCTTCTTTTACGATTTCCTTAAAGGCATCCGGACTCAACAGACGTGCTTCTTTTGCTGCGGGGAGGGAAGTTACGGGAAATTTTGGAATCACTCCCTCTTCATTTCCGTTAGCATCATATTTTATCTTTACACAACGGCAGCTCATAGCAAAATACGGATCATTATTATCATGAAATACTATCATACGGTTCGCACTGGATGCAGCATCAAAAATAAGGTTTATCGGTCTTCCGATGTAATTTGAATTCAATGCATCCGTCCATACCCCCGGATACTGGAAATTAATAAAATTAAAGGTTCCGGAAGGGGTTTGATTGGCGGTCACACTTCTGAATCCCCTGGATCCTGAATTGGGATAATTCCCGACATGGTAAGACTGCACATTGAAGGTATAGCCTATTGTGTAGCTATAGGTTGCGCTTCTCCTTACCCTGAGCCCTAAATAATCTGTGAGAACGCTATAGGAAGTGGCTACTTTTTTATCTTTTTTATACCATGGCGTTAACCCAAAGTCTCTGTCTGAAGAGATGGCAACCCCTGTCACATCAGGTATTCTCCAGCCTTCGGGGCACGGATCAAAAGGGGATTTCTGCCCGCCTCTTCCCCATCGGTCATACGCTAAATTGGGCTCATTGGACAACCAGTCTGTACCATTCGTATAACCGGGCACAGAGGCGTTATAAGGAGCAAAGGTGCTCGGGATCATATAAACCAGAGGATTTTTTACAGAATAGGATAAAACTTTTGAAATCTTATCGGAGACTTTATCCGTAGCCAATACATTAGCATTGGCGGAGTTGGTGTAAGTATTATAGGGCACAATATAGTTCCCGTTCAAATTATTATAAGTGCTGGCTGATAATGTTGTATAAACTGTTGTTCCGCTTGCTGTAACGTTTCCCAGATAAATATTGTAGTATGTTCTGTCATCTGCATATTGGAAGCCGGGTAAAGGGTCTTTTCTTCCCCACTGATAATGCAGCCCTGTTGAAGCTTTTATTTTTGCCAGTTCGGCACTTGTGGGGCTAAGCGGGTTCGCCACTATAGGGAAGGCATCAGTTGCTCCCAGGTTTCTATCCATAAACTCCGTCTGGAAAACATTGTCTGCTTTATTCACATAATTAACGTAATTAGTAACGGATGTCACCGGAAGCTCCGTTGTATACTGGTAAGAACCTATGGGAGTATCCGTTATCCAGATATGCCAGCTCCAGTAAACGGGATTGGAGATACTTCCGTTATGCAGGGTTACAACGGCATTTCCGCTTTGGTTAGGGTTTATTATAACTAAAATCCGGGACATTGAAATACCGGCCAGGGAAGCTGGCGAGGGGTTAATTACTGAGATCTTATTGATCAGGCCTGTATTTGTTGTCCAGAGAACATTGGCCTTTAAATTATTAAAGCTTGCCGTGTTCAATATCTCTGTGTTATTCAGAAGCTGACTTTGCACAGAGAATGCCTTGCTTACGGGAATTGTAATCGTAAATAAAGAGTTCCGTTTTACAGCCTGATAGGTATTGGGATCATTAAGCCCCTCCAGATATGTTGTTTCTGATAAATACTCTGTGGGAAAGTCATAATTATTGACAATATATAAAGGGTCTTTTATACATCTGCATCCGTTAGCATCGGAGGTCATATTCGTTGCCAAAGGAAAATACCAGTATCTTCCCTGCACATCCGGGAAACCCGGGTCCGGAATATCAGGCTGCCCTTTATCCGGGATCATAAATAATGACCTTGCTCCCACTGCAGGTGTAGCATCAAACTGCTTGACCATGGTGGCCGTCCATAAAGCGGTCTGATGCTGATCCGTATATTGCCCCTGCTGTGCCAGGACAGATATACCGCCTGTACCCGGGAAGACTCCCATATTAAAACCTCCTACCTGGGACAGATCAAAGCCAAAGTTAGGATATACCCTGAATCCGGTCATAAAGCCCGGAACTCCGGCATCAACAGGTTTTATCTTATGGTAGTTATTGGCTTCAAATACATTTTTTCCAATGCTTGTCCGGACCCCAAAAGGTGAATAATCGATTCTGATATCATCCGTATAATCAGGTGAGGCTAAGTTAGCCACCAGCACTGAGGGAAGGCGCCAGCCGTTCGGACAAGGATCATAAGGGGACTTGTCCCGGTATGGCCGGGCATTACTGTCACTGTTATAATCGGTACTGATCATTCCCATGGAGTTATCTGACCACAGATTGAGCTCCGTAAGCTGGTTATCTTTCAAGTCAGGAGATTTCCCGAACCAGTTGACAAGCAGATTGGCATTATTGTTATAATAAGCCAGACCGGAATTATCATCTTTATTTACATAAATAAGGCTTAAGGGATTTTTTACAGAAAGTCTTATATTATTAGTTACTGTAGCGTTTGACAGCAATACAAATTTTCTGAGATGATCAATGTTTATTGCATTGGTGAAATTCTTGGCTCCTCTATGCCTTACCCTTCCTATAGAGCCTGACACTTCATAAAAATCGTCCCCTCTGTATACCAATGGCGGTATGGGATCCTTTCTTCCCCATTGATAAAGCAGTCCCCCATTCCGGTTCCATTCTGTTCCGGTGATGGTATTTCCTACAGCTCCCAAATTCCTGTCCATCCATCCCCAGTCGGAATCAGGGATCACCTCAATCACCCCGTTGCTCCTCTGTCTCTTTACACCGGGATAACTTTTATATGTGGAACCATTGGTAGGATCATCCGTTACCCAGACATGCCACGACCAGAAAATTTCATTATTTACCCTGAAAGCTATTACAGCATTCCCCTTTTTAGCTTTATTGACCGGGACCTTGATTTTTGCATTGATCCCGGAATCCTGGATCTCAAGAGCATATCCGGTTCCGGATCTTATCAGCCCCGGAACGTCTTCCCATAATACATCAGCGGAAACCTTTCCCTGAGGAATGGCCGCCCCTCCTATATACTTATCATTCTCCCACATTACATAAGCTTTCCTGACAGGTATATACAGCCCATCGCTGCTTTGCGCGGGATCAAATATATAGCTGTTGGGAGCTTTGCTCCAGTCCGGGGGAATTTCTCTGGAGGTCAGGGTTTGTAACGACTTGGAATTGTCTGAATTAATAGATTTTTTACTGATATTGATTTCTTTTTGAATGTTTTTTTGCGGGGTCTTGATCAAAGAGTCTGACTGTATCAGATGTGATGCTGATATTTCCTTGGGTCTGATGAGGTCTTCCGTATCTAAATTGCTTCTTGAATACATACTGATCGGGACCAGGCAAAATATTGCCATTAATTTTCGTACTAATTTTTTCATATCCTTAAGTTTGATGTTTGCTAATGCCAATACAACATTTAAGCCCACATAAGTAAAAAACGATTTATTTTATTAATAATTAACAAATAAATCGTTTAATCAAATAATAATTTAACCTTAAATATTTATGCATAACAAAATAACATCTGATTATATATAGAATTGAGACATGAGTTATGAAGGGCAGCATTCATGATGTCCTTCATTAATGTCTATTGTAAAGGCTTTTAAGGCAGGAGGTGATTGTTATAAAGCTCAAAGGTAAAACGGCCTCCTATAATATTCTTAAAGCTTGAGAACACTACAAAATTGAAGATAACCAGCGCTATTATAAAGCTGTATATCGCTTTCTTCGTGTTATGGGAAACCACATACATAGCGTTTGGAATAATGATATAAGAAAATCCGATGAATGCTCCCGCCAGCCTTGAAGAGAAAATAGGGTTGTTTCTGAAGATAAAATATAAGCAGATTCCTATTACTACATAAGCCCTGTGGTATTCATAATAAGGGAACCTTTCTTTCATCTTGGTATCAAAGGTAAAAAGGAAAAAGGTGAGAATCGCCATCATAATCTCGGGAATACCGATGGCTCCGTTCAATCTTTCTGTAGTTTCATCCATGTATCCGTTAAAGCCTATGGCCAGAGTGTTATCTGATGCTATATTATTTAAGAAATCTCCAAACTGCCGGTACACTTCGAACGGTGACAAAAATACAGAGGTAATGATCAGGAAAAGCATTACCGCTTTACTCAGAGGGATCCGTACAAGCCAGTACATAGGAAGGAAAATATAGCAGACATTATGGATTCCCGCAGCCAGATAAATACATATCAGATAAGCCCACAACTTTCTTTCTTTTATAAACCTTATGCCGAAATAAGCGATAAATGAGCCCAGATTCTGTCTGATCTGGCCGCTTTCCCCAATAAAAAACCCCGGAATAAACATAAACAGCATGAAAGTAAAAGGGTAAAAAGTATTATCATTGGTATATTCCACCTTAAAAAAGACAGCCAATATGGCAATGACGAGCGTCAGCATATAGAATGGAGCATCAAAAATATTAAGTAATACCTTATTGATCAATACAAACAGCCATTCGAGCTCCATAGGCTGAGGGCCGTCTATTGAAAGCGCCTTTAAGAAAATGGATATATAATATTTGGTATCAGAATAAATATAGATCCCCTTATAACTCCCAAAATCCGGGCCTACATTATCACGGAGCCCGGCAAGTATTATCAGATATATCCCCAGGAACCAAAGCCATTTCTTATCAACCTTTCCATAAAAAACTTCCCGGAAGCTGAAAATAAGCATGTAGATAATCGCAATGATAAAATATGGGTGTAATAAACTCATTTAGGCGTAATATTTTTTAAACTGATATGAAGCAACTACAATTCCTGTAAGGATGAGCGGAATAAACAGCCTTGTCTCCCAGAAAAGCCCGACCACTGTGATCATCACAAGGTAAGGTAGAGAGAAAAACAAATATTTTCCGATAATGGCTCTGCTTTCGGCATTAGCCAGCGTACAGGTGAAATAAAGGCTGATCCCTCCAAACAGCAATCCGGCAAGGTTATAAGGGCTCGTAAAGTTTTTAACCAGGTATATTCCCTCAAAAAAAGAAGCCTGCTGAGGGATAACGGTCCTGAGGAATGTGTATGGCAGGGCATAGGCCATCACTAAAAACAGAACCTCCTTAACGGATGCGAAATTTTTCTTTTTCAGCTCTTTGAGATCGATGAAGATGGATCCAAAGAAAGCAATATTAAGACAGGCCGTTTCCCTTACAAATGTTGAAATGAATATAACGATGCTCAATGAGATAAGATCTGCCGGTTTTCTGTCCTGTAAATACTTCAATGTAAACCACACCCCCCACAGGTAAAAGAAAACGGCAATGGAGTCACAGTTGGTAGGCACATATTGCACGATCACCAAAAAAAATATCCCCAGCAGATGCACCAGCCTTCTGACATTGGTATTAAGAAGCAATTCAACAGGCTTGAGCCTGAGAACAGCATCTAAAACAACGGAGGACAGCAGGAAAAAAAAACTGTTGATCAAAAAAGTACTGTGATAAAATAAAGTTCCGCTTTTAAGAAGAAAACCTTTTATAAAGGAAAGATGATTGTCTACCATATAAGTCACTACATTGGTCACATGTACGCTCAGATAATTGGGAATTATCCTGTATGCATATACAGAAGTGAATATGAAGTCAGGAGCTTTTTCCAGGTATTTCCATCTTACATAGGAAGATTCAAACCCATAATAGGACATAAAAAAAAGCAGGAAAGGGAAAATTATTACAAATAAAAGCCCGTTAATTTTTTCATCAAATATTTTAAACATAACAAAATCCAAAGTTCCTTTACTTAAGAGTTTTTTGCTTTTAAAATGCTTTTCATCAATGGGGAACTTTTGCAAAAGTATAAGTTTTTTTCATTCTACCTAGAATATTTTATTGATTTTCAGCCAAAACTTATCTGCCAAAAGTTTTGAACTAATACTGAAAAAATTAAATTTGCACACTTGATTTTACAATGCAATGCACCGCTTCTTTATAATTTTATATCATCTTATATCTAAAAACCGGATTCTTTCTGCAATTTTTGCGTTAGGAATTGCCGTTTTGTGCGGATTTTTTGCTTCAAAAATCAATTTTGAAGAAGACATCAATCAGATTATTCCCAAAAATGAAAAATCTGATCTCACCGCAAAGGTCCTCAAACAGCTTAATTTTTCAGATAAGATCATTGTTATCATTGAAAACAGATCCCCAGAAGAAAACTTTCAGCTATCAGAAACGGCCGATGTCTTTTTACAAAAAACAGAGCCCTTAAAACAGTACATCAGCAGTATCCAGGGCAGGATAAATGATAACGAGATTTCTGAAACCTTCGATTTCGTTAACCGGAATCTTCCTTTGTTTCTTAATGAGAATGACTACAGGGAAATTGAAGGAAAACTCCAGAAAGACAGTATTGCCAGACAGGTAGAAAACAATTACATATCGCTGGTTTCCCCAACAAGTCTGGTTACCAAGGAATTTATCAAAAAAGATCCGCTGGGAATCACTTTTTTGGGAATCAGGAAGTTAAATGCTTTAAATATCAGCAAAGATTTCAGGCTTGAAGACAACTATATCGTTACCAGGGACGGAAAAAACCTGTTGCTTTTCATAGATCCAAAAAATAAAAGCAATGATACCAAAAGCAATGAGGCTTTTATAGACCGGCTCAACGAAATTAAAGACAATCTTAACAGGCAGTTCAAAGGCAAGACAGAGCTAAGCTATTTCGGCTCGCCGGTAATTGCCGTAGCCAATGCCAAGCAGATTAAAAAAGACATCCGGAATACGGTAATGATCTCAATGACTGTACTCCTGGCCTTACTCATCTATTATTTCAGAAACTTTTTCACTCCCGTTATTGTTTTCCTGCCCACCGTTTTTTCTGTGTTGCTTGCCCTGCTTGTCTTATATTTCATCAAGGACAGGATTTCTGCTATTTCATTAAGCGTGGGGGCCATCCTGATCGGGATCACGATAGACTATGCCCTGCACATTCTCACCCACTATAAGCATAACAATGATATTGAAGAGCTCTATAAGGAGATCACCCAGCCCATCATATTGAGCAGCGCCACCACTGCGGTCTCTTTTTTGTGCCTGGTTTTTGTGCGTTCCGAAGCTCTCAAAGATCTGGGGCTTTTTGCGGCCATCACGGTGATTCTTTCATCAGTTACCGCATTGATTATCGTCCCGCAGCTTTACCACCCAAAAGAAAAACAAAAGCTGAATACCAATTTCATAGACCGGATCGGCTCCTATCCGTATGAAAAGAATAAACCCTTGATTTTCGGGTGCTCCGTCATTATCATTGCCTGCCTGTTCGGGTTCAGGCATGTAGGCTTCAATGAAGATATAGGAGATCTGAATTATATTCCGAAGGAATTAAAAATCAGTGAGACCAAACTTCAAAAGCTTTCGGACATCACTTCAAAATCCATTTACACGATCGCTTACGGCAACTCGGAGGAGGAAGCACTCACAAGAAATTCCCGGCTGAGCACTTTTCTGGAAAAGGAGAAGAGGGAAGGGAAAATTTTAAGCTATAATTCCATCGGAAACGTGGTCTTGTCGGAAAAGGACCAGCAAAATAAAATTGAAGCCTGGAAAAAATTCTGGGACGGTAATAAAAAAGACCGTACTGTAGCTGAATTGATCAGCAATGGGAACAAGTTCGGATTCAACAGCTCTGCATTTGACCATTTTCAACAGATCCTGAACAAAAACTTTTCTCCCTTAAACCTGAAAGATTATGAAAAGGTAAAAGCATTGCAGATATCCGAATTTCTTAGTAATGAAAAAGGATTCTACACTGTTTCCAATATCGTGAAGGTGGATGAGACCAAAAGGAACGCTTTCATTAAAGACGTTGAAAAAAAACATGAGGCTCTGGCTATTGACCGCCAGCAAATGAATGAGAACTTTTTAGGCCTTTTAAAAAAGGATTTTAATACCTTGATCAATTATTCACTGCTGGCAATCGTCTTAACCATAATTGTTTTTTTCAGGAACTTTGAGCTTACCGTTCTCACAATGTTCCCGATTGTATTAACAGGAGTCGTTACAGCAGGGATTTTATATTTTCTGGGACTGGAATTAAATATTTTCAGCACTGTGGTCTGTACTCTTGTATTTGGTGTAGGGGATGATTTCAGTATCTTTCTCACGAAGGCCATGCAAAAGGAGCATACAACAGGTAAAAACGAACTCCCTACCTACAGGGTTTCCATCCTGCTGGCCGTTTTCACCACCATCCTTTCAATAGGCTCTTTAATTTTCGCTAAACATCCGGCGTTACATTCTCTGGCATTGGTTGCCCTGATAGGAATGTTTTCCGTGATCATCATTACCTCAACGCTATATCCGTTCTGGTTCAGGTTTTTAATTATCAACAGGGCTAAGAAGGGCCTTTCACCGGTTACCTTCAGATTATTCCTGCATTCCATTCTTTCATTCCTATACTATGGGCTGGGCGGTTTTCTGTTTTCTATTTTCGGCAGTGTTTTTGTCAAAAAATCAAAAGGAAAAACCCTGGAATTTATAAAATTATTTATAGCCCGGTTTTTAACTTCGGTACTGTTTACCAATCCATTTGTAAAGAAAAAGGTGATTAAAAATATAAAGGAGGACTTCAGCAGACCTGCCGTGATCATTGCAAACCATACCTCTTTTTTAGATACTCTTGCCGTTGCCATGACCACGCATAAAATTGTGTATCTGGTGAATGATTGGGTATATCAGTCTCCCATTTTCGGGAAAATGGTGAGAGCTCTGGGCTCCTATCCCGTATCGCAGGGTATTGAAAACGGAATGGAAAAATTAAAGGAAAAAGTAGACCAGGGATATTCACTTATGGTTTTCCCTGAAGCTGAACGTTCTTATACCAATGACATCAAAAGATTTCATAAAGGTGCATTTTACCTGGCCGAAGAATTCGGACTGGATATCTTACCGCTTTACATTCACGGAAATTCCGAAGTACTGCCCAAAGGGGATTTTATTATTTACGACGGAAGCATTACAATAAAAGTGGGTGACAGGATCCCTAAAGATGACCTCCGTTTTGGCTCCCGGTATTCTGAAAGGACAAAAAAAATAAATGCCTATTTCAGAGAACAGTTTGCAGAGCTTAAAAATGAGCTTGAAGATGAGGATTACTTTAAAAAGAAATTATTCCTAAGCTTCCTTTATAAGGAGAATGAGGTTGTAAAAGAAGTAAAAGATGATTTCAATGCCAACAAATCCGTTTACTTCGAACTAAACAGGCATATTCCCGGAAATGCGAATATCCTGCATATTGCTGACGATTTTGGGCAAAAAGATATCCTGCTTAGCCTCTACCAGGCCGGAAGAACAATATTCAGCCTTATTAAGGATGAAGAAAAAAGAGAAGTTGCAGAACAGAATTATCTGGTCAAAAAAAGGAAGTTAAATTATATAAAAGGCTTTTCAGAGGTGAATAAGGCAATAGACGTTCTTCTGATTTCAGACAAGGGGTTCGATATCAGCAACCTATCTTTGCCGCAGACGGTCATCTTCCTGAATACTGACAATACCTTCCTTAAGGAAGGCTATACCCTGGAATCGGATTCAGGGACAATAAAAATCTTCAGGAAAAACAATTAAATCTAAAAGTATATTTTTGTAACACTAAAAGATATAATGAAAAAAAATGTATTGATCATATATTATTCGCAAACCGGCCAATTGGAAGATATTGTGAAAAATATAGCCAGGCCTTTTGAAGACAGGAAGGAAACGTATGATGTTTCTTATTATAATATCCGGCTGAAAGAAGATTTTCCTTTTCCATGGCCCGGTGATGTTTTTTTCGATACCTTCCCGGAATCTTACCTGCAGATCCCGAGAGAGATCTTTCCTCCCTCCGAAGAGATCATGAAGAGAAAATATGATCTTATCATCTTTGGTTATCAGGTTTGGTATCTGACGCCTTCCATTCCCGTTATCTCATTCCTGAAAAGCGGCTATGCGGAGGGCATCCTGAAAGACACACCTGTTGTTACCGTTTCAGGAACAAGAAACATGTGGATGCTTTCCCAGGAAAAGCTTAAAGTATACTTAAGGGATCTTAAGGCTAAGCTCGTAGGAAATATAGCCCTGGTTGACAGGCATGACAATTACACCAGCGTATTGACAATCTTGCGCTGGCTTACTACCGGGCAGAAGGAAAAATCCGGGATCTTACCGGCAGCAGGCGTTTCTGATGAAGAGATTGCCGGCTCGGTGAAATACGGGGAGATCATTGAAAGGCATTTTAGGAACAATGATCTGGATACCCTGCAACCGGACCTGGTGAAAAACGGAGCCGTTGAAATCCGGCCTTTCCTGGTAAGAGTGGAAAAGGTAGGAAACAAAATTTTCACCGTATGGTCAAATCTTATTATCAGAAAAAAAGAGAAGCGGCCGTTGCTTATAAAATTTTTCAAGGTATATTTGATGGCGGCAATATGGATCATTTCACCGGTTGTTCTGGTATTTCATATATTGCTGGCACCTATTTTGAGGTCTAAAAGACAAAGAGAAAAAGAATATTTACAAGGAATTAATTTAAAATAGAATGTACGACGTATTTATAACAAAAGCTTCAACATACCTGCCTAACGATCCGGTTTCCAATGAAGACATGGAAACATACCTCGGTCTCGTAAATGATGCTCCCTCCAAGGCAAGAGCCTTAATTTTAAGAAATAACAAAATAAAAACCAGGTATTACGCTTTGGACAAGAGCGGCAAGCCTACGCATACCAATGCCCAGATTACCGCCAAAGCCATTGAAGGACTTTTTGATAATAATTTCAGAAAAGAGAATATGGAACTATTGTCCTGCGGAACCACGTCTGCTGACCAGATCCAGCCATCCCACGCATCAATGGTGCATGGAGAACTGAATTTAGGAAAATCCATAGAGATCAACACTTCAACAGGCCTTTGCAATTCCGGGATGAATGCCCTGAACTATGGCTTCCTTTCGGTAAAGGCAGGAGTAAAGCAAAACGCAGTTTGCGCAGGATCCGAACGGTTTTCGGCATGGATGACGGCTGATAAGTTCAATCATGAGGCAGAGAACTTAAAGCTCCTGGAAGAAAGGCCTATCATTGCCTTCAAAAGAGAGTTCTTAAGATGGATGCTTTCCGACGGTGCCGGAGCCTTCCTGCTGGAAAATAAGCCGCGGGAAAACAGCGTTTCTTTAAAAATAGAATTCATAGACTTTTATTCCTATGCTCATGAAATCGAAGCCTGCATGTATGCCGGCTGCGAAAAACAGGAAGACGGAAGCCTGAAATCTTGGGCAGATTATCCTTCCGATGAATGGCTGAAGCAGTCTATCTTCGCACTGAAGCAGGACACCAAACTTCTGGATCAGTATATTCTGGTGAAAGGTGCCGAAAGTCTGAGGGCATCTTTCGACAAGCACCAATTAGACCCTGAGAAAATAGACCATGTATTGGCCCATATCTCTTCAGGGTATTTTAAAGAAGGGCTGAAAGAAGAATTTGCAAAAAAAGAAATGGATTTCCCTTGGGAAAAATGGTATTACAACCTTTCGGAAGTAGGAAATATCGGTGCCGGCTCTATTTTCATTGCCCTGGAAGAACTCATGAACTCAGGAAAGCTGAAGAAAGGAGAAAAAGTGCTTCTGTGTGTGCCTGAAAGCGGAAGATTCGCCTATTCCTGTGCATTGCTAACGGTTTGCTGATGGAGAACAAGCTGCCTACATCCGACAAAAGCTTCGTGGAAAGCCTGATTCCACAGAGATCTCCTTTTGTCATGGTACATGAGCTTTCAGAATATACAGAAAGCCATCTTGTATCAGGCTTTGAGATCAGGGAAGACAACATTTTCGTGCAGGACGGAGTTTTCCAGGCCTCCGGGATCATTGAGCATCAGGCCCAGAGTGTGGCACTGCATACGGGCTACAAATATTATTTATTGGGTAAAGAAGCGCCCACAGGATATATTGGCGCCATTAAATCCTTTGATACCGAAAAGCTGCCGGATGTTGGCAGCAGGCTAAAAACAGAGGTTTCAATTTTGAGTGAGATCATGGGAGTAACGCTGGTAGATGTTGTCACAAAACTCAATAATGAGGTTATCGCAAGGTCTCAGATGAAAACTGTTATAAAATAATTGTAATGGAAATCAGGGAAGATAATATCAACATACACAATTACCTGCCTCATCGTGAACCGATGCTGATGGCAGACTATATTCTGGAGCTGACGAAAGACAGGGTGATAACTTCCTTTGATATCCTGGAGGATAATATTTTTGTCCATAATAACGAATTTGTAGAAGCCGGGCTGATTGAAAACCTTGCCCAGACCTGTTCTGCCATTTTAGGGCAGAGCTTTTTTGAAGATCCTGATACAGACACCAGGGTAATCGGCTTCATCACCAATATTAAAAAAATCGAGATTTTTTCCCTTCCGGAAGTAGGCGCCAAGATCATTTCGAAAGCATCCCTGATCTCTCAATTTGAAAACATCTGCAATATCTTTTGCGAAACCTTTCATAACGACACGTTATTGATAAGAGCAGAAATCAATTTGTTTATCCAGAAAATAAAACAATAAAACAGATGAAAAAGCAAGATCTTCCTCAGGATGAGAGCAACCTGAAATCAGCAAATATGACTGAAGTATTGTATGTGATGGATGAAAATGACAACTATACTACGGCAAACAGCATCGGTTGGGAAGCTAAAAAAGCAGCCCTGGATGAGTCCATGGAGTTGATCAGTGAAAGGATACAGGAAGCAAAGAATAATGTGGCTAAAAACATTGTAAGCCCCATTATTTATTTTATGGAGCTGAATAAAATGGACCTAAGCGTGCTGGCAGCCTATGTTGGGATGTGGAAGTGGAGAGTGAAAAGACATGCCAAACCTAAAATATTTAAAACACTAAACGAAACCGTGCTGAAAAAATATGCCGATGCATTTGGAATTTCAGTAGATGAATTAAAGAACTTCGACGGGAAATAAATGGAATGCTTGAAGACCATAAGCCAAACCATGAGACCAGGAAAAAATGAAAATTACTGATGAAACTTAATTTTGAACACCATCAGACCGCACATTGTGAAAACGGTGTTGCTTCTAATCTATTGCTCAATAAAGGCCTGAAAATAAGTGAACCTATGATCTTCGGGATCGGTTCCGGATTGTTTTTTGTGTATTTGCCTTTTTTAAAAGTAAATTTTGCTCCCGGCTTCAGCTACCGGCCGATGCCAGGTACCATTTTCAGCAAAGCAGCCAAAAGACTGGGAATAAAAATTAAAAGGCAAAAATTCTCGGATCCCAAAGAGGCCCAGAAAGCCTTGGAAAGAAATTTGGAAAACAATATTCCCACAGGACTTCAGGTAGGAGTTTTCAATCTCACCTATTTCCCTGAAGAATATAAGTTCCACTTCAACGCTCATAACCTGGTGGTATATGGAAAAGAGAACGGGAAATTCCTGATCAGCGACCCTGTAATGGATTATGTGACATCCCTTTCCGAAGCCGAGCTGGAAAAGGTGAGATATGCGAAGGGGGCCCTCCCGCCGAAAGGCCATATGTACTATCCTGTTCATATTCCGGATAACATCAATTTAGAGGAACCTATCAGGAAAGGGATCAAAGATACCTGTAAAAACATGCTGGCTCCGGTTCCTATCGTTGGAGTGAGAGCAATAAGATGGGTTGCGAAAAGCATTCCTAAATGGGCAGAAAAAAAAGGGACGAAAGTGACTAATCATTATCTCGGGCAGCTCATCAGAATGCAGGAGGAAATCGGGACCGGAGGTGGCGGCTTCAGGTTTATATACGGGGCTTTCCTGCAGGAAGCGGCGGATATTCTTCAAAATGAACAGCTGAGAGAGCTTTCCAAGGAAATAACCATGATTGGTGATCTGTGGAGAGATTTTGCAGTGGATATCGCCCGCGTTTACAAAAACAGAAATTCTAAAAGCAATATCTACCAGGAGCTTTCAAAAACCATGCTTCATATTGCTGATCTGGAAGAAGCTTTTTATAAGAAACTGAAAAAAGCGATCTGATATGGCGGAATATATGATCGAAATAAAGAACCTTTATAAAAAATATAAAAATTCTGAGGAGTTTTCTGTAAATGATATCTCCCTGGATATTGATCAGCATGAGATCTACGGAATACTGGGGCCTAACGGAGCCGGGAAAACCACATTGATTTCCATGCTTTCCGGATTGATAAAGCCTACTGCAGGACAATTTACAATCAACGGATTGTCTCCCCGGAAAGACAGTTTCAGAATAAAGCAGATCATCGGGATTGTTCCTCAGGAATATGCGCTTTACCCTACCCTTACCGCAAAAGAAAATCTGACGTTTTTCGGGAGCTTATATGGCTTAAAGCATAAAGCGCTTCACAAAGCCATCGATGAATCTCTGGAGATAGTGGGACTCTCAAAATTTGCCGATAAAAAGGTGGAACAGTTTTCAGGCGGAATGAAACGCCGCTGCAATCTTATCGCAGGGACTTTACATAATCCCAAGGTTCTTTTCCTGGATGAACCTACCGTAGGCGTTGATGTTCAGTCTAAAAAAGTCATCATTGATTTTCTTAAAGAACTGAATAACAATGGAACCTGCATTATCTATACTTCACATCACCTCTCGGAAGCAGAAGAATTTTGTACGAAGATTGCCATTATTGACGGAGGAAAAATCCATGCGGTAGGAACTCCACAAGAGCTTGTGGCACAAACTGACCATGCGGAGAACCTTGAAGATGTTTTTATTTCATTAACCGGAAAAGAATTGAGAGATGTGGTATAAACTGTGGAGAAGCTTTATCAAGGAAATCCTGCTGCTCAAGCGGGACATCGGTGGCATAGTTATTATTTTCGTAATGCCGTTGCTGCTCATCGTAACTATTACTTTAATTCAGGACTCTACCTTTAAAAACCTTGAAGGCTCAAAAGTCCCCGTCATTTTCATAGACAAGGACCGGTCTGAAGTTTCAAGGAGCATAAAACAGGAGCTGGAGAGCAGCAAGAGCTTCCGGCTGTTGACAGATTTTGATGAGAGATCTGCACAGCAGGCGGTTTTTTCAGGAGACTATCAGATGGCCATTGTCATTCCGGAAAATTTAACCCAAGATTTAAATGCCGACATTGATTCCAAAGTCCAGAAAATTGTTAGCTCATTCGGGTTGGAGATGGATTCGGCGACAACTCAAAAGACGGCATCAAAAGCCAAAGAAATTCATCTTTATTTTGACCCTGCCACCAATGCCGGATTCAAAAATTCCGTCATGAGCTCCGTTAATAAAATGATCTTTGAAATTGAGAATAAAAAGATTTACAAAGCCTTTCAGGATCAGCTGGGAACTACCGAAAATCTTGAAGAAAATAAAAACCTGATCAGCTTCAAAGAAATTACCCCTAAAAAAAATGATATTGAAGTCATCCCGAACTCTGTTCAGCATAATGTTCCTGCCTGGACACTTTTTGCGATCTTCTTTATCGTTGTCCCTTTATCTATCAACCTGGTTAAAGAAAAAAGCCAGGGAACCAGCGTAAGGGTAAGGGTAAGCCCCACCCCATATTTCATTCACATTTTAGGAAAGACCTTTACGTACCTCATCATCTGCATCATCCAGTTTTTGCTGATGGTGGCCGTAGGGATTTATCTTTTTCCCTATATGGATCTGCCGGCGTTTGATGTTTCAGGAAAAATGTTCCACCTCCTTATTGTAACCCTGTTTGCAGGATTGGCTGCCATTGGTTTTGGGATCCTGCTGGGTACCGTTGCCGACACCCAGGAGCAGTCAGCCCCTTTCGGAGCTACTTCCGTAGTGGTTTTAGCAGCCATCGGGGGGATTTGGGTCCCGGTTTTTCTGATGCCCGAATTTATGCAGCATATTGCCCGGTTTTCACCCATGAACTGGGGCCTGAATGCTTACTATGATATCATTTTAAGGAACACCGGCATCGGGAACGTGGCCAAAGAGCTTGTTTTATTATTTTTATTTTATATTGCAATGGTCTCTATTTCCATTTTTTACGAAAGAAAACAAAATGCAGTCTAAGGAAAATATATTAAGTTGTACCGAGGAAGTAAGGGTGCGATTCAATGAGACAGATCCCCTGGGAATTGTCTGGCATGGCCATTACATCGTTTACTTTGAAGATGGCAGGGAAGCTTTCGGGAGAAAGCATGGCCTTACCTACCTTGATATTCAGAAGGCAGGATATGTAACTCCTATTGTCAGGAGTACCTGCGAGCACTTCCTTCCTCTGAAATATGGGGAGACCTTTAAAATTGTAACGACATTTGTAAATTCTTCGTCTGCAAAACTGATTTACAGATACGAACTTTACAATCAGGATAACAAACTGGTCTGCAGTGGTGAGACCGTTCAGGTCTTTTTAGACAGCGAAGGGAACCTGTGCCTGTATAATCCTGATTTTTTTCAATCCTGGAAAGATAAAATGGGACTATCATGAATCAGGCTTATATAACGGATCATAATTGTGTCACCCCTTTGGGGCTGGAAATCGCTTCCAACTGGGATGCCCTTCTGCAGGGAAAATCAGGAGTTGCGTTACAAAAGGTCATTGAAGGTCAGGAGCCGTTCTATACTTCGGTAATAGATTCTGAAAAACTGGACAGGGAATTTAATGCCCATTTTAAAGATCCCGGTTTCACAAGATTGGAAAAAATGCTCTTATTATGCCTGAAACCTCTGGTTGAAAGGCATCCCGTTTCCGGGGAAACGGCTTTTATTTTATCTACAACGAAAGGAAATATCAGCTTATTAAAAAACCAGGCCACCCTACCGGAAGGAGCTTACCTTTCCAGATTAGCACAAAAGATCGCCCGTTTCTTCGGATTTCAAACGCAACCTATTGTCATTTCCAATGCCTGCGTTTCAGGAGTAATGGCAATGGCAGTTGCCAAAAATATGATCAGGGCAGGAAAATACAAAGATGCTTTTGTACTTGCCGGAGATGAGGTAACAGAGTTTGTAGTTTCAGGTTTCAACTCTTTCCAGGCTATCGGCACAGAACCTTGCAGACCTTACGATAAAAACCGAAAGGGAATCAATATCGGCGAGGCGGCAGCGGCAGCTTATATCACCGCTTCCCCATCTGATAGTGACAGATTCAGATTCAGGATATCAGGAGATTCCGCCATCAATGATGCCAATCATATTTCAGGTCCTTCAAGAACAGGCGACGGTTTATACGCCAGCATAAGAAATGCCATGTCAGAAGCAGGAATATTACCTGAAAAGATCGATTTTATCTCGGCTCACGGAACCGCAACGCTGTATAATGATGAGATGGAAGCAATTGCCTTCAACAGAATGGGCTTACAGGATATTCCTTTAAACAGTTTGAAAGGCTTTTACGGGCATTGTCTGGGAGCTTCCGGCTTGCTGGAAAGTATTATTTCCGTGGAAAGCTCCGTAAACAATATTTTAATTGCCTCTAAAAACTTCGAAGAGCCGGGAACCTCACAGTCTCTGAATATCATTAAAGAAAACCGGTCTGCGGAGATCATCCGTATACTGAAAACGGCTTCAGGTTTCGGAGGATGCAATGCAGCCATTGTTTTAGAAAAATGCTAAAATGGAGATGATGAAGAAAACCGATATCTGTACCATAGAAAATTCAAGAATAACGGTAAACGGGGGAATTATCTTTGAAAGCCATGAAAAGACCTTTGCGGAATTTGCTAAAGCGGCTTATAAGAATCTGGATCTCAACTATCCGAAATTCCATAAAATGGATCACCTCAGCAAGCTTGCCTTCCTGGCTGCCGAACCGCTTTTGAACAATAATGACAACAGCAGGACAGCGCTTATTCTGTCCAACAGATCTTCAAGCCTGGACACTGATCATAAATATCAGGCCAGTATAAACTCACAAGAGAATTATTTCCCGAGCCCCGCTGTTTTTGTATATACTTTGCCTAACATTTGTATAGGAGAAATAAGCATCAGGCACAAAATGCAGACAGAGAACGCATTCTTTGTGCTGGATGACTTTGACGAGCATTTTTTAAACAGCTATGCGGAACAGATCTTATTGTCGGGAAAAGCGGAAAAAGTATTATGTGGCTGGACGGAACTCTATCAGGAAAGTTATAAAGCTTTTGTATATTTGCTAACCTTATAAAAATATAACAATGTATTACCATCCATTTGTATAATACTGATACATTCATACACTGGCACATGGATACATAATAAATCATCTTATGGAAAATTTAAAGATCGAATTGAAGCACAAAATTATTGAAGTACTTAATCTTGAAGACATTTCTGCTGAAGAAATTAAAGATTCGGATCCGTTATTCGGAGGGGGTCTGGGGCTTGATTCTATCGATGCTCTTGAATTAATTGTTCTTCTTGATAAAGATTACGGAATAAAATTATCTGATCCTAAAAAAGGAAAAGAAATTTTTCAGTCTATCGATACCATGTCAAAATTTATTGAAGAAAACAGAACAAAATAATCAATGGGTCGTCAGGTTGCCATAACGGGAATGGGCATCATATCTTCTATTGGAAACAATGTGGAGGAAAGTTTCGTTTCCCTGAAGAACGGCAGGCACGGAATTTCAGACATTGAAATGTTTGAAACCCGCCATGCCAGCGCTTTAAAGGCAGGTGAGATAAAATGGTCCAATGAGGGCCTCATGCAAAAGCTTGGGATTACCGAAGACAAAAATGTCACACGAACGGCCTTATTGGGCATGATCGCCGCAAGGGAAGCTGTGGAAAATGCCGGGATTGAAGATATCAATGCATACAGGACCGGCTTAATATCTTCTACCAGTGTAGGCGGTATGGACATTACTGAAAAATATTTTTACACTTACGAGGATTTCCCTGAAAAACAGAAATTCATCAATGCTCATGATGCGGGAAATTCATCGCTTGCCGTTGCCGGCTACCTGGGCCTGGAGGGTATGGTCTCCACTATCAGCACGGCATGTTCATCTGCAGCCAATGCCATTATGATGGGAGCGAAACTGATAAAAAACGGTATTTTGGACCGCGTTATTGTTGGTGGAACAGACTCTCTTTCTAAATTTACCCTCAACGGCTTCAATACCCTGATGATTCTTACCGATTCTTATAATACTCCTTTTGATCAGAACAGGAAAGGCCTGAACTTAGGAGAGGCTTCAGCCTTTTTGATCCTTGAATCCGATGAGGTAGTGGAAAGGGAAAATAAGAAAGTTCTGGGCTATCTTTCAGGTTACGGCAATGCCAATGACGCCCATCACCAGACCGCTTCTTCCGAGAACGGACAGGGTGCCTACCTTGCTATGCAGCAGGCGCTGAAAATTTCAGGACTTGCAAAAGAAGATATAGATTATATTAATGTTCACGGAACGGCAACTCCCAATAATGATCTATCGGAAGGGGTGGCTATGATCAGGATTTTCGGAGAAAACGGTGTTCCCGAATTCAGCTCTACGAAAGCTTTTACAGGGCATACCCTGGCCGCGGCAGCAGGCGTGGAAGCGGTATTTTCCATTCTGGCGATGCAGAATGATCTTATTTTCCCGAATCTGAACTTTACAACCAAAATGGAGGAGTTTGATCTTATTCCTGTTACCCTATTGAAAGAAAAGACCATCCGGCATGTGCTTTCCAATTCTTTCGGGTTTGGAGGAAATTGTTCCACTTTAATTTTTTCAAAGGCATGAGTACGGTTTACATCAACAGTGCAGCCTGCATCTCGGCTCAGGACACTTTAAATGAGAACTTTTTCAGCAATCTGAAATCTGAATCTTCAGTTCAGGTTTTAAATGCCATTGAACCCAATTACAAAGAATACATTCCGCCTGCCATGATCAGGAGAATGTCCAAAACAGTAAAAATGAGCTCTGTGGCCTCTCATCATGCCTTGAAAGAAGCAGGAATAGAGCTGCCGGACGCCATTATTGTGGGCACCGGAATGGGCTGTTCCCAAGATTCGGAAAGGTTTCTGAAAAATGTGATTACCAATAATGAGGAGTTTCTTACCCCTACCTATTTCATCCAATCCACACACAATACCGTTGCGGGACAGATTGCACTGAGCCTGGCGTGCCATGCATACAATTTTACTTATGTAAATACTTCTTCTTCCCTGGAATTTTCATTTCTGGATGCCAA
This sequence comes from Chryseobacterium gossypii, assembly GCF_041361455.1. Taxonomy (NCBI): domain Bacteria; kingdom Pseudomonadati; phylum Bacteroidota; class Flavobacteriia; order Flavobacteriales; family Weeksellaceae; genus Chryseobacterium; species Chryseobacterium gossypii. The sequence continues at coordinate 38,849 of NZ_JBGCUR010000028.1, forward strand.
ACTCCAGATCATTAACGGGGAGGCTGAAAATGTTCTGGTAGGTTCTACCGATGAACAGACGGACAGGACGATCGAGCTGTACCGCCTGAATAATACTATTAAGAAAGCGAAGGATCTTCCGGCCGATCATCTCAATTCATCAACGAACGGAGTGATCTGGGGTGAAGGGGCAAGCTTTTTTGTTGCAGGAAGAGATAAAACCGGAAATTCTTATGCCAGGCTTAAGGATATCCGGATCATCAACCGGCTGGAGCCGGATAAGGTACACGATTTTATCCGTGACTTTTTATCAGCCAATCATCTTACCGGCAAGGATGTGGATGCCGTGATTTTAGGCTTCAGTGGTGACGCAGGATCTGATATTTATTATACCAGAGCAATGGCGCTGTTTCCGGGTTCTGCGTTATTATATTATAAACATTTGAGCGGTGAGTTCAATACGGCAAGCGGATTCTCCACATTTATGGCCTGCCACATCCTTAAAAAACAACAGATCCCTGATGTAATGATGATCAATGCGGTAAAAAAAGATGAGATTAAAAATATTCTTCTTTATAATCACCTTGCAGGGAATGATCATAGCCTGATGATACTGGAAAGGGTCTAGCCGGAAACCGCAGCGGCATCGCCTGTGTGGTTTACAAGATCACTGCATTCGGGATGACAATCGTATCTTTGGAACAGCAAACTCAAAATACAAATAAGATGAAGCACTATCCGTTCATAATATTTTATCTTTTCTGCAATGTTTTCATTTATGCATTTCACGGAAGCTTTTGGGTATACCTGTTTTGTTTCCTTGCTTTTTCAGCGGTAGTGATCTGGGGATCTTTTGATATCGGATTAGGATATTTTGTCAACAGCATTACCCATAAAAAAACAAAGACAAAAGAAGTGGCACTGACTTTTGATGACGGCCCCACGGAATTTACACCGAAATTTTTAGATTTGCTGAAAGAGCATCAGGTAAAGGCTACCTTTTTTTGTATCGGCAGACAGATTGAAAAATACCCGGAGACATTCCGCAGGATCATTGAAGAAGGCCATTCAGTGGGAAATCACACATTCACCCATTCAGACTCAACAGGTTTTTTATCCGCTCCGAAAATGATCGAAGAAATTGAAAAATGTGATGGGGCCATCTTTAAAGCCGGAAATATTAAAACAAACTTATACAGGCCTCCTTTCGGGGTTACAAATCCCAATATTGCTAAAGCGATCAAAAAAACGGGGAAAAAGAATATTGGCTGGAATGTACGATCTTTAGATACCGTTACAGACAATGAAAAGAGGATCTATAAAAGGGTAAGCGGAGGTGTAAAAAGAGGGAGCATAATTCTTCTTCACGATACTTCGGAGAAAACTTATAATGTTTTGGTAGATTTATTGCTATTTTTGAAAGGGAAAAAGTATTCTACTTTTACTATTGATTCTATGTTTAAACCGGAAGAAAAATGATAAAGAATATTGCTTTAGGAGCATTTTTACTGGTTTCAGGCTTATTTTTCGCACAAAATACAGCCATGACCGGAACCGAAACAAAAGCTTTCGTAACAAAAATCTCTTCGGAGACCCGGGGGATAAAAACCCTGCAGAGTGATTTTATCCAAACCAAGAAAATGGATTTCCTGGACAAGAATATCGTTACTTACGGAAGAATGTCATTAAAGTCACCTAATATGCTGAGCTGGAGATATACAAAACCTTACCAGTACGGTATTGTTTTCAAAGACAATAAAATATTCATCAACGATCAGGGTAAAAAGTCTTCCGTGGATGCCAGGAGCAAAGCTTTCGAGAAAATCAATAAACTCATCGTAGGAAGCTCCAACGGGCAAATGTTCAATGATCCTGAGTTTACAGTGGCGTATTTCAGGAATACCCATTTCAACATAGCCAGGTTTACACCCAAATCTGCCCAACTATTGAAATACATCAGGCAGATTGAGCTGTATTTCCCTAAAAATCAATCTACGGTTTCCCAGGTAAATATGCTTGAAGCATCCGGTGATACAACAAATATTGTTTTCAAAAACACAAAGATAAATGCGCAAATCCCTGCTTCAGAGTTTTCTTTATAGTAGTTTACTGTTTTTTATCGCCTGCCAGACTTACCAGCTTACAGAAGTAACGCCTGTATCAGATTCTGACAAAACTGTTGAAAACCTGTATTTTTCTTCCGGTGAAGATTATGTTTATAAATGCCAGATGGATATTTATAAAAGCCACATAAGCGGGATCCTGATCATAAAGAAGATCAGTGAAACAACACACCGTGTTGCACTGACATCGGATTTTGGAAATAAACTGATCGACTTTAAAATTTCCGATGACAGCTTTAAGCTGAACTATGTGCTTCCGGATCTGGACAAGAAGATCGTGATCAGTTTTTTAAGGAATGATTTCCGGCAACTTTTAAAAAGGCGGTATCCTGTAAGCCAAAGTTTTGAAAACGCCCGTTCCAGAATTTTTCTTTCTGCTAATGGTAAAATGAGATATTATCTTTTCTTTGATAAAGAGAGCGGCCTGCTGAACCAGATTATTTATACAAAAAACAACAGGGAAAAAATAGATTTTACTTTTGAAGCAAAAAAACATATCTTCGCAGATAGCATTAATCTTCAACATAAAGACTTTAAAATCAATATAAAATTATTTCAAATAACCGAAACTGAATAAGCTGATGCAGACCATTCTTACAAACTTCTATACCCTAAATTCATATGAAAAGACAGAAAACGGAAGTTTTTCGGCAAAGATTTCCCTGAATAAGGATCATGACATCTTTAAAGGCCATTTTCCCGGGAATCCGGTTACTCCGGGGGTTTGTATGATGCAGATCGTAAAGGAGCTTACAGAAGAGTTCACCGGCTCGAAACTGTTTCTGAAGTCAGCTTCCAATGTAAAGTTTATGGCGATCATCAACCCGTTTGAAACGCCTGATCTGAAAATGCAGCTGGAAATTGATGAGCTGGGAAATGATGTTAAAGTAAAAAATACAACTTCCTTTGGCGAGACTATTGCATTAAAAATGTCAGTAAACTATAAAAAATTGACATCATGAAGCTTATCCTGTCTTTGATCACCGCTTTTATTTTTTTCTTCCAGTCGTCAGATATAGAAGCTTTAAGATATAGCTATGCAAAAGCCAACCAGTCTAACGCCAATACCCGTGCTTTTATAAATCTGGCCGAAAAGCAGACTTCTTCCGATCCCGTGGCTCTGGGCTACAAGGCTGCCGCTCAGGTTATGGAAGCAAAGGTTACCACAGAGAAGGGGAAAAGAAAATTGTTTGTAAAAGCCGGAGCTACAAGCCTTGAAAGCCTGATAGAAAAAAATCCTGATAATATCGAGCTAAGGGTAATACGATTAAGTGTGCAGGAAAATATTCCAAAAATTGTAGGTTATCACGGAAGCCTGAAAGAAGACAAGGCATTCATCTTAAAGAATATCAACAGGCAGAATGCTGCTCTAAAAGATTATATCAAAAGGTTTGCAATGCAGTCTAAAACCTTTACAGCCAAAGAAAAAGCGACATTAAAATAAAACAATGACCCTTTCTGAAGTTCAAAATGCAATTTCTGAAAAGAAAATATGTGTTTTAATACCTACCTATAACAATGAAAAAACTCTGAAAAGGGTTATTGACGGTGTTTTAGAGTATACCGAATGGATTATTGTAGTCAATGACGGCTCCACAGATTCCACCCCAACGATTCTTGCCGGGTATCCGCAGATCAGCGTCATCACCTTACCGGAAAACAAAGGGAAAGGGAATGCATTGAAAACAGGCTTCAGAAAAGCAAAAACGGAAGGCTACCATTACGCCATCACCATAGATTCAGACGGGCAGCATTATCCCGATGACATCCCCGTTTTCGTAAATGCCCTGCTTAACGAAGAAAAAGAGGTGCTGCTGATCGGAAACAGAAATATGTCCCAAGACGGCATTCCTAAAAAGAGCAGTTTCGGTAACCGTTTTTCCAATTTCTGGTTTTGGTTTGAAACGGGAATAAAGCTGGAAGATACACAATCCGGCTATCGCCTGTACCCTTTATACAAAATACCGGAGAAATATTTCACCCCCAAGTTCGAGTTTGAGATCGAAATCATTGTACGATCCGCCTGGCGGCGCGTCCCGGTGAAAAATGTCCCGGTAAAGGTGTTGTATGATCCTGCAGAAAGGGTTTCCCATTTCAGGCCTTTCAAAGATTTTACGCGGATCAGTATCCTGAATACCATCCTTGTAGTGATCACTTTGTTTTACATTATTCCGAGAAACTTCGTGAATAATTTCAAAAAAAAAAGCTTTAAAAGGTTTATACAAGAAGATGTCCTGGAAAGCGACGGAAGTAACCGGACGAAGGCTTTTTCCATTGCTTTGGGCGTTTTCATCGGTCTCTCCCCTTTCTGGGGATTTCAGACATTACTCGTCATTAGCCTATCTGTCCTTTTCAAGCTGAATAAAATCCTTGCATTTGTAGCCTCCAATGTAAGTCTTCCTCCTTTTATTCCTTTTATCATCGCTGCTTCTCTATTCTTGGGCGCTCCGTTTGTTCAGGAAGAAAGCAATATCCTGGCACAGGACTTCAGCTTTGATCTGATCAGGAACAACCTGTATCAATATCTTATCGGAAGTTTTATTCTAAGCACAACCGTATCGGTATTTTCAGGAATAATCACTTTTCTTTTTCTGGACAGGCTGAATCCTGAACACAATCAGGACCGGATATAGCATTCAACTGAAAGAGGCCGCCTCACAACTCGTGAAAACGGCCTTTTTTGTAAAATTTACTGTATCCTTATTTGGATACGATAATTTTCTGGGTATAATCTATTGAGCCGTTATTGATTTTTACAATGTATGCCCCGTTAATCAGCTTATCTGCACTGATTGTATTTTGCTTATTAAGGTTAATACTTTCTTTGGATATAAGCTCGCCTGTAAAATCAAAAATAGAAACTGTAGTAATTCCTGATAAGTTCATCCCATCAGATGTCCTGATCGTGAATTCACTCCTAACCGGATTAGGATAGATAGAAATTCCCTTGGATTTTGAAGCTTCATTTACAGCCAGTGTCTGACATTCGGCAGGAACCGTGAAGTCTTCCACCTGATCATTCATATCCGGCAAACTAAGGCCAATACCGTGAAGTCCTCCCGGTGCAGCATTGACACCTAACCCTCTTCTTGCAAAAACATTCCAGATCAAACATTTGTTTTCGCCACCGGTCGATGCCTGATCAGCAGCTAAAATAGCATCTCTTCCCTGTACAAAGCTAGGATTACATGGCTGTAATTTTAACGCATCCATGACCAGTTGGAGCACTCTTGCGCTTCCACTGTTAGGATCAGCTAAAACATCACTACTATATCCATATTTTTCTACATATTTCCAGTTAAGGTCCCACAGCATGGTAGCCCAAACAAACCCAATTTTGTGTACATTCGGTATGGTAACAGGCATCGGAAGCCCCGGAAAAGAGCTGACTGTGGTCATTCCGTTGGTTCTTCCATAAGTATAATTATTTACCGTAAAATCAGGGGAGTACCTGGCCGGTCTGAAACCTACTCCCGTTATGTCTTCTTCTGATACAAATGTTCCCAACCCTCTGGCAACAGTAGCATTGTCTCCAGGTTTGGTGGTCATCATCAGAGCAAAGAAATCAGACCATCCCTCTCCTGAATCTCCTGTTCCTGTGAGACGGTTGGAGATTCCATGACCATATTCGTGAGCGATGATACCATTATCCAAACTTCCATCTTTATTTACTTCCTTTAATGTAGAATTTATGACAACACCATTGGTAAGCTCATTCACCAGAAACTCACCTTCAGTTTTACCTATCATGATTGTAGGAATTGTAATTGTGTTGTCCGTGCCTCCTATGTCCTGAGGTTGATCACTATTGGGATTGTATTGTATTACCCCGATAGCTCCGGCATTCTGCAAATTTTTTGTTTTAACAGTAGGCATACATCCTGCTGCCGTTACTACCGCAATTTTTCCTGCGAGGCTACCCGCAGTAACCGGAGCACAGGCATCTGCCGGCGTAGAAAGTGCAAGATCTCCTGTGACAGGCAGACTGTCTGTAAGCTGAGGTCCGAAAGCAGCTTTTGCAGTTGCAGGGGTTCTGCTGACATAGCTTGCAGGTGAGTTATAATACAGGTATCGTACTACATCAGGAACAAAAAGGTACATCTGCATTCTTCCGCTGGTTCCGTCAACTCCCGCAGTAAAATTGGCATTATTAATACCGCCTCCGTCCCTGGCTTCAGCCAGAACAGGATCATTACCTACGCCTCCATTGTTAAAATTATTGGTTTGATAATTCCTTGCGGATTCAGTAAATCCGAATTTATAAAATACATCATGCATTTTATTGGTTACATAGAATAAATTGGTTACAGCTGCAGGAGTATAAGTTTGTTGGGGCATAGTCACATCCAGTGGAAAATCAAAAATCCTGTTTGCCCCGCCATCAGGAGAAAACTGTGGTGTATCGGTTTTGTTTTCATCGGTGTAGGCAAAAGCATTGTTTCCCCTGGTTATTGTATAATGATTAGCCTCGTCAGAGTGCCAGCCTTCCGGAGAGGCGGTCAGGTCCCAGGGATTGCTGATCAGTGTCCGGTTTCCAAATGTTGGTGCTTCTACAGGAAATGTAAATACGTTATAGAAGCATTATCAGGTGCCAAAACGAAACAGGCATGTTTTTGTGTATCTGTGGCCGGTATATTTTGGGGAAAAACGGATGGCCGGGCATTTTGGGAAGGCAATGATAAGCCTGAAGCGTAATGTCCGAAAGCATCTTCATGAAAGTTACAGGAAAGCGTAGTATTCTCCTGATAAAGAACAGAGCCGTCTTCAGTGCTGATAATCGTATTCCAGACATTGCCGGTCCCTTTCTCCTCAACATTAAATCTGTAACCGAGTATCAGCTCTCCTCCTTTCGCAAAATAAACTACACTTGTTTTCAGTGGCTCTTGCTTTCCGTCAATATCCCTAACGGTAAGCTGACCATTCAATTTTTTAACAACATCCGCTACCATGGCATCTTTGTCTGCCCTTTGTTTACCTCTGACTGCTGAAGGATAAGTTTTAATAAAGGTATCCGCAAAACTCAATACTTTGCCATCCCTGATCAAAACATTGGCTGAACATCCAAAGATCGGAATACCATTGACTGTCTGCTGTATTCCGACAACATCTCCCTTTAAGCTTTTAGACGGATCAACATTTATGATCTTAAATTCTTTAAGCTCAGGATTTGCCCTTTGGAACTTTTGTTCTGAATTTATATAGTTCTTAATTGTTTGCTCATATTTCTGAGCAGAAACCGAAGTAAAGCTAAAAAGTGAACAGAATAATAGTGTCTTAACACTAAATCGAATTTTTTTCATAAAATTGTTTTTTTTAAAATGATTGTCAGTTAGTAGACAAAACCCGAAATTGTTACATCATTTATATAAAAACAACTCAATAAAAATATTTATTATTAAGACAACTGATCCGTACATAAAGTATCGGGAAGG
>NZ_JBGCUR010000029.1:0-45459 GCF_041361455.1 Chryseobacterium gossypii
TCTCAAGTTTTTAATAAAAAAGTCGGAAGAAAAAATCTTCCGACCACGACTACTCCACAGACAGCCTTTTTTATTTCATCGCATTCCAATCATATTGTTGTATTGGATTTTGTTGTACATTTATTCTGGCAAGTTTTAAAAATCTTACAAAATGGATTTTCTTAAAGATCACTCTATTCAAAATGAGCTGTTGCTGATATTTATTTCCGTACTTTTAGGTCTTCTGATCGGGGCAGAGCGTGAATACCGGAACAAATCGGCCGGACTTCGCACGTTTATCCTGGTATGTTTTGGAGCCTGTTTGTTTACCATTCTTTCCATCAAGATCGGGATCGATGATTCAGACCGTATAGCAGCCAATATCATTACCGGAATAGGCTTTCTTGGGGCCGGGGTTATTTTTAAGGGTGACAATAAGATTGACGGTATCACCACAGCTACCACCATTTGGGCAACGGCTTCCATCGGAATGGCCGTAGGTGGAGGATACGTTTACCTTTCTTTTTTGGGAACCGTTCTGGTGCTGATGGTTTTAAGTTTTCTTACCTATCTGGAAATGCTGATCGACAAGAATCATAAAATCATAGAATATAAGATCGGTTTGGCGAGTGCTGATGATATGGCCCATTGTGAGGAGATCTTCAGGAAGCATCATCTGAAATATACCGTTTCAAAACAACAATATGTACAGGGAAACATGACCACAACCTGGATCTTAACAGGTAAAAAGGAAAATCATCATTCTATGGTGCGTGAGCTGCAGGAAGACAGCAGAATAACTGCGTATCAATTTTAAAAAAAGAGACTGATAACAGCCTCTTTTTATTTCTTTTTGAAAATGTACAGGTCCTTATTGGGTCCGTCGATAGGCTGACCGCTTAGGTCTAACTGTGTAACTGTATTTTCTCCCACTTTATACATACGCTTTGTGTCTTTACCTTTCAGTGTTATTACGCTTCCGGCAGCATCCCATTCAAAAGTCCCCTGATCTTCATTCTTTACGTTCCTTTCCAGATATTCTTCCGTAATGGTAAAAGTTCTGTCTTTATTCAATACCAATATGGTTTTTATACCGGGACAATCCGCGCATGGAACTACAGCTTCATAAGTTCCGTACCAGTCTAATGAATTTTCTGTGGTGTGCGCGGCATCCGTATTCACCTTGGATGTATCCATAGGGGTCTGGATCGCCATCGGATCGGTTTTAGGATTAGGACTGACGTCTCCCGGCTTTTCTTTAGGGGAGCATGCAGCTAAAAAAAGAACCGCCGCGATACCCGAAATACACATTTTATTTTTCATACCATTTTATTTTTTAACTGGAAATTTAAATACAAGAATTAAACCAATCTAATGTGACTTATCTTGTTCCTTTATTCAGCTTACTTTCCGTAAATTCCCGGAATGTTAATTTTAATTTTTCTTCGTAAATTGGGGCAAAATTTTGATTATGATAAAAAAGGTACTTCTATCTGTATTCCTTTTGCCGGCTGCAATGGCTTTTGCACAGCAGTATGGGGGAATGTGGATCCCGACAGAACTCAATGAAAAGGAAATGAAAGATCTCGGCATGAAGATCTCTGCGAAAGATATCTTCAACCCTCAGAAGCCAAGTATAAAAGATGCCGTAGTACAGTTCAACGGTGGGTGCACCGCAGAAATCATCTCACCCAAAGGGCTTTTGCTAACCAACCACCATTGCGGGTATGGCCAGATCCAGGCACATTCAACCGTTCAGAATGATCTGCTTACCAATGGATTCTGGGCAAAAAATACCGGGGAAGAACTGCCCAACCTGGGAGTAACGGTGGATTTCATTGTAGACATCAAAGAAGTGACCAGCCAAATTTTGGAAGGAACAGATCATCTTACCGAGCCTGAACTTTCAAAAAAAATCAGCAACAATATTGAGATTTATAAAAACTCCCAAAAAACAGAGCCCTATCAGACCATTTCCGTTAAACCGATGTATTACGGAAATAAATATTATGCCTATACCATTGAAACATACAAAGACATTCGTCTGGTAGGTGCACCTCCGCAAAGTATCGGAAAGTTCGGTTCTGATACAGATAACTGGGTATGGCCAAGACATACGGGAGATTTCTCCATGTTCAGAATTTATGCCGATAAAAACAACAAGCCTGCGGAATATTCCAAGGATAATGTTCCTTATGTTCCTAAACACTATCTTCCGGTTTCCATCAAGGACAAAAATGAAAACGACTTCACTTTTGTATTCGGGTTTCCGGGCAGGACTACGGAGTACCTTCCGGCAGTTGCAGTGGAGAAGATCATGAAAGATACTGATCCTGCAAGAATTGCCGTAAGGGATGTCGCCTTAAAGACACTGGATGAAAAGATGCGTACCGATGATGCCACCCGTATCAAATACGCATCAAAATACGCTTCTGTTGCCAACTACTGGAAGAAATGGATCGGTGAGGTAGAGGGTCTGAAAAAGTCTAATGCCGTAGAGAAGAAAATAATGTACGAAGGCTCGCTGGTAGCTAAAAATCCTGAGATAAAGACAACATTGGATCAGCTAAACAAACTTTATAATGACCAGGCACCTTATGCATTAAATAATGCTTATTATACAGAAGTGATCAGAAATGCCGAAACTCTGACCCTGGCTAATCTGTTTTACAACTATATCACCTCAGTGGAAGCAGGCAGAATGGACGAGAAAGGCATTACAGCTTTTAAAAACAAACTGGCTTCTTTCTACAAAGATTACAGTCCGGAACTGGATGCCAGGGTAACCGGGAAATTGCTGGCTCTGTATGCCAATAAAACAGCTCCGCAGTTTTTACCTGCAGGATTTGACAAATATAAGAACGAGACCCAAAATCTTCAGACTATAGAAGAAATGTCTAAAAATTCCATTATTACCGGCAGATCTGAAGTGAACGGCGCCTCCCTCTCCAAAGATATTGACAAAGCGTTCTCCAACCAGGACAAGCTGATCAAAACATTAAAAAAAGACCCTGTTTATCAGCTTTATACTTCTATGAGGGATACATATATGAAAACGGCAGATCCTCAATTCACATCCCTTCAGGCTAAGATTGATGCTCTGCAGAAAACTTACATGGCCCAGCAAATGGCTACGGATAAAGACAGGAAGTTCTTTCCGGATGCCAATTCCACACTTCGTGTGACCTACGGAAAAGTGAAAGGTTCCTCTCCAAGAGATGCTGTTTCCTATCATTACCAGACCCACCTGGCCGGCGTCATGGAAAAATACATTCCGGGAGACTATGAATTTGATGTGCCTAAAAAACTGATCGACCTTTACAACAAAAAAGATTTCGGAATTTATAAAGATAAAACCGGTGATGTTCCGGTAGGATTTACAGCGACCAACCATACCACCGGAGGAAATTCAGGAAGCCCGGCCCTGGATGCTTATGGAAATCTGATAGGACTCAATTTCGACAGGCAATGGGAAGGTACCATGAGCGATATTAATTATGATCCGCGCTTCAGCCGGAACATCATGGTGGATACTAAGTATATCCTCTTCATCATTGATAAATATGCAGATTCCAAATGGCTGATCGACGAAATGAAAATCGTAAAATAACGTACAGAACAAAAATATAAGAGGCTGCCTTTTAGGCAGCCTCTCTTCTAATGTCCAAAAATTTCTTTTAAGCTTACTTCCCTGAAAGTTCCCATCTGCTTAACGGCATTCATATTCAGGTTCTCTTTCTTTCCGATAATTGCCGTATTAAAGCGTAACGGCTTGATCTCAGTATTATAAAACCGCTTCAAATCTTCAAATTTCAGGCTCCGGATCTGCTCATAGATATCCTTCCTGAAATCATGCTCTATACCTAATTTTTTCAGTCTTAATGTATTGAAAAATATATTGGTCCTGTTGATCCTGGTGGATGCGATCTGCTTTAGGGCAGCATTCCTGGCATTTTCAAACTGAATCGGGATTTCCTGCAGCTCATTCATCAGCTCCATCATCGTATCTACGGCGATCTGTAGCTTGTCCGGCTGTGTTCCGATATACGTAGTAATATAGTCCGGATGCCCGGATTCCGAATTGGCTGCATAAGAAACATATGCCGAATAAGCCAGGCTCTTGCTTTCACGGATTTCCTGAAAAACGATAGAAGACAAGCCTCTTCCGAAATACTCATTAAAAACATTGATCTTTCCGAAATTGGCCGTATTTACACGGTTTCCTCTTGCTATTTTACTCATCTCCATCTGCACCATATCATAATCCGTAAAATATACATTCCCATTGGTTTCCGGTTCCGGATATTGCTTAGGTTCCGGAATGCTGAGACTTTCGGCTTCAACATATTTTCCAATATATCCTTTGAAACTTTCAAAATCCTTTCCATAGAAAAATATCTGATAAGGATATCTGAACAGGCTCTTCATCCTTTCGGTAAACACTTCTACCCTGCTGCTTTCAAGCTCTTCTTTTGAAATAATGTCTGTAAAACGGGAAAATGCACCCAGTTTGGTATAATTGGTAAGAGCCGTCATGATACGGTTTTTATCCCTCTTCATGGCCGCGCGGTTTTCCAGTACGGTGCTTACAAACTGATTGTAGATCTCCTGATCGGGCTTTACATGATACATCCAGTGCTGAAGCAGCTCTATCCCCCTTTCGATATTTTCTTCAAGCCCGCTTAACGAGATCAGGAGCTGATCATTGGTGGTTTTAAAATCATTGCTCACTCCGATCTTGAAAAATTCTTTTTTCAGGTCTTCAGGGGAAAATCTTTCCGTACCGAGGTACTGAAGAACCTGAGTAGCTATCCCCAGATCCCTGTCATGATCACTTCCAAACGGAAAAACAAAATGAGCCTGGGCAATGTCATTGTACTTATTTTTAACAAAACTCAGCTTTTTATCCTTAACGGAATCTTTTATTATTTCTTTGTTATAATCAATGAATTGAGGCTGAATTTCTGTGGTTTTCTCAGACAATATCTGCTGTAAAAAATCAGATTGGGCCTCACGGTTGATTTTTACAGGGGTAATTCCCGGGTTTTCAACCCTTATCAATTTATCGTTAACGCCCTTTTCCTTATAGACGATGACATAGTTATCCTTAAAAAATTCTTTTGCAAACTCTGTTACCTCTTCTTTTGTAAACCGGGCATATACATCCATTTCATTCAGTTCCTCCTCCCATGTCCTGCCTTTGATATAAGTATCATAAAGATTGGTAGCCAATCCGTCAGCTGTTTCAAGCGTTTTCATTCTCTGAAGCCTGAAATCATTGATAATGGCAGGAAGCATCCAATCCGGAAAATCTCCGTTTTTTAGAAGCCTGATCTGCTCCAGAACCATATCCTTCGCCTCGTCCAGGGTCTGGTTTTCCTTGGGAATAGCCACAATGGAGAAGTAGCCATATTGCTTCAGGCCCACTGAAAAGGCTTGTGCCCAAAGCAACTTCTGGGTTTGATTGATATTGAGGTCCAGTAATCCGGCCTCTCCCCTGTTGCTCATGATATTAGCCACAATATCAGCCAGCATGGCTTCGCGGGTTCCGTAGCTGTCCGTTCTCCATGCCAGCTGTACTCTTGGAGTTGTAGGACTTTTTACCGTTCTTTTTACAATCTCAGTAATCGGAGGTTCTATAACCGGCGTTTTTACAGGAAGTTCCTTATAGGGAATCGTTCCGAAATAAGCATCCACCAGCTGAATGGTTTCTTCAAAATCAAGGTCTCCTACCAAGACCATGGCGTAATTATTGGGAACATAATATTCATCAAAATATTTATGGATTGCTTTCATTGAAGGGTTCTTCAGATGTTCCGGTTTTCCCAGGGTGGTCTGCTGGCCATTGGGGTGATTCGGAAAAAGAGCATCCATCAGCTCATAGCTTACCAGCCTCGTATCATTGTCCTGCGCCCTGTTGAACTCTTCATATACGGATTCCAGCTCTGTATGGAACAGACGTAAAACAATTTCAGAAAATCTTTCTTTTTCCGTTTTCAGCCATTTTTCAAGCTCATTGTTCGGAATATTGTTCTTATAGACCGTTTCATCAAACCATGTGTGCGCATTGGTTCCGGTAGCCCCAAGTGAAGAGATGATCTTATCATACTCATTGGCAATGGCATATTGGCTTGCTTCCTGGGATATCTCATCTATTTTCTTATAGATCTCCTTCTTCTTTCCGGGGTCCGTCTCTGCCTTATGCTGCTCATATAATTCTGAGATCTGATCCAGTAAAACCTTCTCTTTCTCCCAGTTCCGGGTTCCTATCTTTGATGTTCCTTTGAACATCATATGCTCCAGGTAATGGGCCAGGCCGGTGTTGTCGGCCGGGTCATTGTTGCTGCCTGTCCTTACCGGAATATAGGTCTGTATCCTCGGCGCATCAAAATTCTGGGCGAGAAAAACCTTCAGTCCGTTTTTAAGAGTATAGATCCTGACTTTGTTTTCGTCATTGGTAATGGTGATATATTCGTAATTGTTTTTGTCTGTATGAATCGTTTCCTTATATTTTTTTTCAGTCATATTAAGCTCATTTTCATTCTTATCATTCAGAATGCTTTACAAAAGTAGTGAATCGAACGGGAAGAGTCTCATATTTTTGTTATCATTAGATCTATAATGCAGATAGAATGAATTAAATTCCCCGATACTAATGATGAATACATCCCAATGAAATACACGGCAAAAAATAAAAAACGTTTGTTATTACTTTTTTATACCAAGTTTACTTAAGTTTGTACCAGTTTTCCAAAAATTGACGCTATGCCCGGAAACATTCTGATCATTGATGATGAGATCAAACTCCTGAAATTGCTGGGAATGATCCTTTCCCAGGAAGATTTTAAAGTAAAAGAAGCTTCAACCGCACGCTCAGCCATGACGATGCTTGAGCAGTATGATTTTGATGTCGTGCTAAGTGATGTGCGGCTCCCTGATGCCTTTGGAATTGATCTGGTAAAGTCCGTTAAATCCAAATACCCTTACCTGGAAATAATTTTAATGACCGCCTTCGGAAATATTACAGATGCGGTCCAGGCGATGAAAAACGGCGCCTATGATTACCTGGTAAAAGGTGACGACAATGAAAAGATTATTCCGCTGGTATATAAAGCATTAGAGAAAGTAAAGGATAATAAATCCGGCATCCTCAAAAAAAGTGAGGTTCTGAAAGGATTCAGCCAGATCATAGGAACATCCCCGGCTATTTTGCAGGCAAAAAAGCTGGCCGAAAAGGTTGCGTTGACAGATGCTACCGTTCTCCTTACAGGGGAAACCGGAACCGGAAAGGAAGTTTTTGCCAATGCCATCCATGAGGGAAGCGAAAGGAAGAAAAACAACTTTGTTGCAATCAACTGTTCTGCCTTTAGCAAAGACATCCTGGAAAGTGAGCTTTTCGGACATAAGCAAGGAGCCTTTACCGGAGCTGTAAAAGATAAAAAAGGCCTGGTGGAAGAAGCCAACGGCGGAACTTTATTCCTGGATGAGATCGGGGAAATGCCTCTTGAACTCCAGGCAAAGCTCCTGAGGGTTCTGGAAACCAAAGAATATATCAAAATGGGCGAGACGAAAGCATCCAGATCAGATTTCAGACTGATTGCCGCCACCAACAGAAACCTGGGGGATGAAATAAAGCAGGGAAGCTTCCGGGAAGACCTGTACTTCAGGCTCAATGTCTTTGAGATCACCCTGCCTCCGCTTCGGGAAAGGAAAGAAGACCTCAAAGCCCTGGCTAAAAACTTTATCGATACTTTTTGCCGGAAGCTGCATCTGACCTCCGTTCAGGTAAGCCCGGAATACTATAAAGCATTGGAGAAAAACGACTGGAAAGGTAATATCCGCGAGCTCAGAAATACGGTTGAAAGAAGTCTTATCCTGATGGACAACAACACCCTGAATGCAGAAAGCCTTCCCTGTTATTCCGAAAGAGACACCGCTGAAAAAGAAGATTCTTTAAGCATAAAATCCTTAGAAAAAGAGCATATCCAGAAAGTTCTGAAATACACCAGGGGTAATAAAGCTGAAGCAGCAAGACTTTTGGAGATCGGTATTGCCACACTCTACCGCAAACTGGAAGAATATGAGCTGAGATGAATTGTAAGCCGGGGCATAAGCTATAAGCAGCCATTATTGCCTTAGCTTAATTAGAGCCTATCATTTTAATAAAAAAGCCTATCAAAATGATAGGCTTTTTTGGTTTATAAACATTGTAAAAAAAACATAATCCATTGTATAAAAACCACTTACACCATATCCAGGTAAAACGGAACTTCTTTTGGCATTCTACATTCATAATAAAATACTTTAAAAATGACAATTTCAAGAAAAACATTCAGAAAACGGAAGCACTCAGCATGGAGCTCGCTGATAGTAGCCTGTGTAATTTTTACCCTATTAACCTTAATTATATCGATATGATGCTCGTTGCTTTAATCTTATTATGCGCAGTGATGTTTTGGATATTATATAAATCCGTTGATTTCTTTGATAAAATATAAATTATGTGGAGTTTATTTTTCCTTTCGATATTGGCCTTTGTGTACATCTGTTATGTTTTAATGAAACCTGAAAAATTTTAACAAAAAACATGAATACAGAGATCTTAGGTATAATAATAATGTTTGCGATCACATTGGTTATTGGTATTTTCCTTGGAAAATATATTGCCGGTGTCTATGGCTATAAAAAGACTTTCTTAGATAAGGTCTTCCAGCCCGTTGAAAATTTGATCCATAAAATTTCAGGCATCAATCCGAATAGGCAGATGACCTGGAAGCAGAATATGCTGGCCATGTTAACCATCAACCTGGTCTGGCTTATCATCGGCTTTTTTGTCTTATTGAATCAATCATGGCTTCCTCTCAACCCTGACGGGAACCCGGATATGTCTCCTGACCTTGCCTTTAATACGGCAATATCCTTCCTGGTAAATTGCAATCTGCAACATTACTCAGGCGAAACCGGAGTCAGCTATCTGAGTCAGCTTTATCTGATGTTTTTGCAGTTTGTAACCGCGGCTACCGGAATGGCTGCAATGGCTGTCCTTTTTAAGGCCTTTAAAGATAAGACCACCACGGAACTGGGCAACTTCTACGATTTCTTTACCCGATCCGTAATCAGAATTCTGGTGCCGTTGAGTATTGCCATCGCATGGATCCTTTCCGCGAACGGAAGCCCGATGACCTTTGAAGGCAAGGATCATATCATCACTCTGGAAGGACAAAAAACCGATGTTTCCAGGGGGCCGGCAGCGGCATTCATTGCCATTAAACACCTAGGAACCAACGGAGGTGGATTTTTCGGGGCAAATTCAGCGCATCCGCTTGAGAACCCCAATTACATGACCAATATGACCGAGATGATCGCTCAGATGATAATTCCTTTTGCCCTGGTTTTTGCGCTTGGGTTTTATTTGAACAAAAGAAAGCTTTCATGGACAATTTTTACCGTTATGACAGTCGGTTTCCTGGCTTTAACGATTCCCAATATCATTAACGAAACCGGCGGAAATCCATTGATCACACAAATGGGAGCCGATCCGCATTCCGGAGCCATGGAGGGAAAAGAGGTCCGCCTGGGCAGTGCTGCCTCAGCTTATTGGAGCATTGCAACAACCGTGATCTCAACAGGTTCCGTAAATGCCATGCATGACAGCACAATGCCACTTTCGGGAATGAACGAGCTTCTCGCCATGATGATCAACTGTTTTTACGGCGGCTGCGGTGTCGGGATCCTGAATTACTTCATCTTCATCATTCTTGCCGTATTCATCAGCGGTCTGATGGTGGGAAGAACACCTGAGTTCTTGGGCAAAAAAATTGAGGCCAGAGAAATGAAAATCGCCATGATCGTGGCATTATTCCATCCATTCTTAATTCTTGTAGGAACCGCTTTAACGGCTTATCTGCCGGAATTTGGAACAAAAACGCTGAATAATCCCGGTTTTCATGGTTTCAGCGAAATGTTATATGAATTTACGTCCTCTTCTGCCAACAACGGTTCGGGATTTGAAGGATTGGGCGATAATACCCCGTGGTGGAATATTTCCACGGGAATCGTTCTGCTGCTATCAAGATTCATTCCGATCATCGGGCCGGTAGCAATTGCGGGATTATTGGCCCGGAAAAAGTATATCCCTGAAAGCGCCGGAACATTGAAAACGGATACGGCAACTTTCGGATTCATGACATTCGCCGTGATCCTTTTGATTGCTGCATTATCTTTCTTCCCTGCCCTTACCTTAGGACCGATCGCAGAACAGCTTCAATATTTTTCAAAATAATCAATAATTAAGAACCAGGAATAGACCATTAAGCAATTAAACCAGGATAACCGTCTTACCTTTCATACTCATAGTCATCCATTTTCAACTTCTTCAGGTTTGATCAGGCTTAATGGTTAACATTGGTTTACAATGATATAATTCTTCAAAAAATGAAAAATCAATCACCAACATTGTTTCAGAAAGATCTCGTCGGCGAAGCCATCAGACAGTCTTTCGTCAAGCTGAATCCGAAAATCATGTTTAGAAATCCTGTCATGTTCCTGGTGGAAATCGGAACTATAGTCATGTTAGCCGTAAGCTTGTTCAGCCTCACAGGTGACCGGTCGCAAGGCGGCTTCACTTACAATTTCCTGGTATTCATCATATTATTCTTCACGGTCCTGTTTGCCAACTTTGCCGAGGCTATTGCCGAAGCCCGGGGAAAAGCCCAGGCGGATACTTTAAGAAGAACCCGCGAGGAGACTCCGGCCAGGCTGGTCATAGAGAACAGGCCGGGATTCCAGGTGGAAACCACCTTAAAAAGGTCTGCTGATATGAAGCTTGGAGATGTTTTCCTTTGCGAAGCAGGCGACCAGATTCCGATGGACGGTGAGATCATCGAAGGATTGGCCACCATCGATGAATCTGCCATTACCGGTGAGAGCGCACCTGTGATCAGAGAGGCAGGAGGTGATAAAAGCTCTGTGACCGGTGGTACAAAGGTTCTTTCCGACAGGATAAAAGTACGGGTAACCACAAAGCCGGGAGAATCATTTCTGGATAAGATGATTGCCCTGGTAGAAGGGGCATCAAGGCAAAAAACACCGAACGAGATTGCACTGACCATACTTTTGGCAGGGTTTACACTTACATTCATAATCGTTACGGTCACTTTAAAACCTTTTGCAGATTATGCGCAGACCCCGATCACTATCGCCGCATTGATCTCACTTTTCGTTTGCTTGATCCCTACAACCATCGGTGGTCTGCTCTCTGCAATCGGTATCGCGGGAATGGACAGGGCTCTGAGGGCCAATGTAATTACCAAAAGCGGCAAAGCAGTAGAAACTGCGGGAGATATTGATGTTCTGCTTCTTGACAAAACAGGAACCATCACCATAGGAAACCGTAAGGCAACTCAGTTTCATCCTGCTGATAATATCCGGCCCGATGATTTTATCAGAGCTGCGGCACTGAGCTCTGTAGCTGATGAAACCCCGGAGGGAAGATCAATTATAGAACTGAGCGGATTGAAGCATGATGATTTGCTTGTGACCAACCCTGTTTATATCGGGTTTACAGCTGAAACAAGAACTTCGGGCATTGATTTTGAAAACACAAGAATCAGGAAAGGTGCCTATGATACGATAAAAAAAATAATCGAAAAGGCCGGGAATACTTTTCCTCAGGAGACTCAGAATACCGTAACGAAGATCGCTGAAAACGGCGGAACTCCACTGGTAGTTTCCGTGAATGAAAAGGTATGGGGAGTGATCGAGCTTCAGGATATCATTAAAACCGGAATCCAGGAACGTTTCCAAAGGCTGAGAAAAATGGGTGTAAAAACCGTGATGGTAACAGGAGATAATCCTTTAACAGCAAAATTTATTGCTGAAAAAGCGGGGGTAGATGATTTTATCGCTGAAGCCAGACCTGAAGACAAAATGAATTACATCAAAAAAGAACAGCAGGAGGGAAAGCTGGTGGCCATGATGGGGGATGGAACCAATGATGCTCCCGCCCTCGCCCAGGCTGATGTAGGTGTTGCCATGAACAGCGGAACCCAGGCAGCAAAAGAGGCCGGAAATATGGTGGACCTGGATAATGATCCCACCAAACTTATAGAGATCGTAGAAATCGGAAAACAGCTGCTGATGACCCGGGGAACACTCACCACTTTCAGCATAGCAAATGATGTAGCCAAATATTTCGCGATTATTCCCGCCCTGTTCATCACTTTCATCCCGGCCCTTCAAAAACTGAATATTATGCATCTCCATAGCCCGGAATCTGCAATTTTATCCGCCATTATCTTTAATGCCATCATTATTCCTATCCTCATCCCACTGGCTCTCAAAGGTGTAGCCTACAAGCCGATCGGTGCCAGCGCCTTATTGAGAAGAAATCTTTTGATCTATGGGTTGGGCGGCATTATCGCACCATTTATCGGGATCAAAGCAATCGATCTGGTCATCAGTTTATTCCTTTAAAAAAATAAATAATCAAAATGAGAAAACATATTTTACCGGCATTGAAGCTTAGTCTTGTCATGCTTGCCATAGTAGGGATCTATCTTGGGATCGTCTACACAGGTTCTAAAATTTTACCCACACAGGGAAATGGGGGGATCATCAACTATCAAGGAAAGAAATTTTACGCCAATATCGGGCAGGATTTCAAATCTCCGGAATATTTTCATGGCCGTCCGTCCGCAGTAGATTATAATGCATCCGGGAGCGCCGGAAGCAACAAAGGGCCAAGCAACGAAGAATATCTGAAAACTGTGAGGAAAAGGATTGATACTCTAAGAAGGCAAAATCCTGAAATGCAAAATAAAAAGATCCCTGCAGAGCTGATAACGGCAAGCGGAAGCGGCCTGGATCCTGACATTTCACCGGAAGGAGCTTTATACCAGGCCAAAAGAGTAGCTAAAGCAAGAAAGCTTTCTTTAGAAAAAATTGAAAATCTTATTGAAAACCAAACGGAAAGACCACTTTTCGGGCCAGCCAGAGTGAATGTTTTAAAACTGAATATTGCACTTGATGAATTAAAATAAATATTTCAGCTTTAATCTTTGACTAGGCAGCCTTTAAATAAGTTTAACCGACCTTTACATCATCCAATGAAAAAATATATCATAACAAGCCTGTTGGTGGGAATATTTTTCCCTAAAGCACAATCATCCGATTCGTTGAAAGCGGATAACAAAATCACCTTTTCAGCGTACGCGGACCTGTTTTATACCTATGACCTCAATGAACCGCCCAACCACATCAGGCAGAACTTTTTATATTCCTACAACCGGCATAACGAACTTAACTTAAATCTCGGGTTTCTGAAAGCAGCCTATCAGAATGATCGTTTCAGAGCTAACCTGGCACTAATGGCAGGAACTTATGCCCAGGATAACCTGGCTGCAGAACAGGACGCCCTGCGGTATATCAATGAAGCCAATATTGGAATAAGAATTTCAAAAACAAAAAATGTATGGATCGATGCCGGGATCATGCCTTCTCATATCGGTTGGGAAAGTGCCATCGGAAAGGATAACATTAACCTTACAAGAAGCCTCGCTGCGGAAAATTCACCTTATTTCGAGACCGGAGCCAGGATCTCCTACACTTCTGATAACGGAAAATGGTTCTTAAGCGGGCTGATTCTAAACGGGTGGCAAAGAATCGCCAAAACAGAAGGAAATCAAACCATATCCTTCGGACATCAGATAACTTATAAGCCGAATGATAAGGTGACCCTGAACAGCAGCTCATTCATCGGGAACGATAATGCCAAAGACGAGAAAAAAATGCGCTATTTTCATGATCTATACGGAAGTTTTCAGCTGACGGAAAGGTTTTCAGCATTGCTTGGCTTCGATATCGGAACGCAGCAAAGGGAAAAAGGAAGTGAAAGCTATAATATATGGTATTCCCCCAATATCCTGATGAAATATCAATGGAATGACAAGTGGGCTCTGGCAGGAAGACTGGAATATTATAACGATAAGAACGGAGTGATCATCAATACCGGGACGGAAAATGGCTTCCGGACTTTCGGGTACTCCTTAAATATAGACTATGCTATTTTAAAGAACGTGGTCTTTCGTACCGAGGCAAGAGGATTTGCTTCCAAAGATGCCATTTTTATGAGAAATGATGAGTTTAAAAAAGGTAACTTTTTTATCACATCGAGTCTTTCAGCCTGGTTTTGATGGTGAAGCGGAATGAATGCCTGCAGTATCCTTCAGACTGCCATATTGTGATTAAAAATTAAAGAATAAAATCAATGTCATCGGCAAAAGACTTTTTAGAACTGATTCAGAAATCCCGGAAGGGCAAGTTTAAAATCTACATCGGTATGAGCGCGGGTGTCGGAAAAACTTTCCGTATGCTTCAGGAAGCCCATTCGCTCTTACGGAACGGCATTGATGTGAAAATCGGCTATATTGAGACCCACGGGCGAGAGGAAACCCAGGCTTTGGCAGAAGGGATCCCGGAGATTACAAGAAGGTCTGTCTTTTATAAGGGGAAAGGCCTTGAGGAAATGGACCTTCACGCGATCATCCAAGAGCATCCGGAAGTGGTGCTGGTGGATGAGCTGGCCCACACCAATGTAGAAGGTTCTAAAAATAAAAAAAGATGGCAGGATGTACTGGAGATTCTTGATAACGGCATCAATGTGATCAGTGCCATGAATATCCAGCATATAGAAAGCCTGAACGAGGAGGTAAAAAAAATCACGGGGGTTGAGGTCTCGGAACGGGTGCCCGATAAGATCCTTGCCCTGGCGGATGAAGTGGTCAATATTGATCTAACGGCTGATGAGCTTCTTACAAGGCTTAAGGAGGGAAAGATCTACAAAAGGGAAAAAATTCAGACCGCTTTGAATAATTTTTTTCAGAGCGGCCATATACTGCAACTCCGCGAACTGGCTTTAAAAGAGGTAGCCACCCATGTCGAAAGAAAGGTAGAAACCGAAATCAAAACCGAAAACTTCAAGCCGGTCAAATTTCTGGCCTGTATCAGCAGCAATGAGAAGGTTGCCAAAAATATCATCAGGAAAACGGCCAGGCTTGCCAGCTATTACAACAGCCCCTGGACGGTTCTGTATATTCAGAGACCATCGGAAAGCCTTGAAAAAATTGCCCTGGACAAGCAACGGTATTTGATTAATAATTTTAACTTAGCACAGGAATTGGGCGCGAGAGTGGTAAGGATAAAAGGTAACAGTATCCATCAAGGCATTCTGGATTATGTGACCGAACATAATATAACGACAGTATGCATTGGGAAACCTCACCCTAAATTCTGGCAAAGGCTCTCGGGATACAGCTGGGTTTATACCTTAATGAACCGGCTGAACGAACAACAGACCGACATCATTATTTTATCTTAAGGACAATGAAGCTTAAAACTAAACTCACACTAGGCGTAGGTCTTTTATTCCTGCTGATCGTTTTGCTTTCGGTGATGGGCTCCGTATACATCAACAAACTGAAAACCGATACCGAAAAAATACTCACCGCCAACTACAACAGTATAGAGTTTTCCAAGAATATGCTGCTGGCTTTAGACAGGATCAGTACAGACAGGGCCATTGCCATACAGGACTTCAGAAAAAACAATGCCCTTCAGGAAAAAAACCTCACCGAGTTTGGCGAAAAGGAAGCTACGCAGAACCTCAGCCTGCACTTCAACGACTACCTGAAAAATCCCGGTCCGGAAAAGGAAAAGCTTATTCGTGAAGATCTGGTAAGAATCATGACCCTGAACATGAAAGGCATTGAAAGGAAAAGCGATATTGCCATCATTACTGCCGAAAATGCCACTTTTTGGATAGTAAGCCTGGGAACGGTTTGTTTCCTGATCGCTTTTGTTTTATTGTTCAACCTTCCCCAGACCATTGCAGAGCCCATCAGCCAGCTCACGTTCAGCATCAAGCAGATCGCCAATAAGAATTACAATGAAAGGGTACATTTCAAAGGGAGCGAAGAGTTCAGTGATCTAGCAGAGTCTTTCAATATCATGGCTGAAAAGCTTCAGGAATATGAAAGCAGCACCCTGTCTAAACAGCTGATGGACAAAAAGCGGATTGAGACGCTCGTAAATAACATGCATGATGCCGTTATTGGCCTCGATGAAAATTACTTCATCTACATGATCAATGATGAAGCCCTGAAGATCACCAATCTACACAAAGAAGAAATTATAGGGAAAACCGCCCATGAAGTGGCTGTAAATAATGATCTGATGAGGGAGCTCCTTAAAAATATCGACTTTCCTGCCAAAGAACCGATCAAAATAGTTTCAGATAATAAAGAAAATTATTTTGAGCAGGAAATCATCCCTATCAATATTGTGAAGACGGGAGAAAAAGAAAGGAAAAACATCGGAAAAGTCATTCTTTTGCGTAACATTACCCCTTTCAAGGAGCTGGATTTTGCAAAGACGAATTTTATTGCAACAATTTCTCATGAGCTGAAAACACCGATTTCGGCGATAAAGATGGGCGTCCAGCTGTTGGGGAACCAGAAGTTCGGGGAACTGAATGAACAGCAGAAGGAGCTTCTGAAAAGCATTAACGAAGACGGCCAGCGCCTTTTGGATATTACTGCGGAACTGCTTAATCTTTCCCAGGTGGAAACCGGGAATATCCGTCTGCATATTGAGCAATGCTCACCTAAAGAAATAGTAAGGACAGCGATAAAGAACATTGAAAAACTGGCAGAGCAGAAGAATATTTCCATTACTGCCCGGTATCTGTCAGATGATGATCTTGTTTGGGCCGATTTTGATAAAACGGTCTGGGTGATGAACAATTTCCTGAGCAATGCGATAAAGTATTCTTTTCAGGATGAAAATATAGATGTCACAGCAGAAAGATCAGATTCCCATATGAAGTTCAGCATCACGGATACCGGAAAAGGGATAGAGGAAAAATACCATCGGCAGATCTTCGACCGTTATTTCCAGGTGCCCGGTGATCATCAGAACGGCACGGGCTTAGGCCTGGCCATTTCCAAAAACTTCATTGAAAAACAGCACGGCGAAATCGGGGTGATAAGCTCACCAAACCAGGGAAGCACTTTTTATTTTAAACTGCCGTTGGTTCAGAAAACAGTTCCTTAATTTTTCGGCCACGATTTATATTTCACGATCTATATACGTCTAATGAAAAGTATTAAGTCACCGATAATCCGGAACGTCTTTTAGGAATTGAAGGATCCATCTATTGAATTTACAGGAAACTGATGATATGTTATAAACCGGAAGCCATTCTTTCCGCTTAGCGACTGCTTGCACCGCTATTCTCTCATGCTTCATTTTTTTAAAAAGATATTGCATATTTTCAAAATTTATATTTACTTTGCAATTCAAAGTACTTTTAAACACAACTTTAAAAACGCAATATCATGACACAAACCGTTAAGACTTCATCTTTGATCAGGAAAGTGTTGCTGGGTGCCATCACGGGCCTCCTTATCATTTCCTTTTTTATATTCACTGTTGAACATCCCAAACCGGAATGGGGAAAATTATGGATGATCAGACCTTTGGTTATAACTCCTCTGGCCGGAGCATTTGGCGGACTGTTAATTTATTCCCCTGCCTTACTGAACCCTGACAGCCGGTGGAAAAGGATCACAGCATCCATTCTGAGCTTTATAGCATTTATCATTACCCTATGGTTAGGGATTGTCCTGGGGCTGGACGGAACTTTATGGAATTAACCATAGCTAAATTATATTGACAGCCAGGCGGATGAAATAAATTTCATCCGCTTCATTTTTTTCTGATAAAATGATTAAATTCGGGAAAATATTAAACAGTATGAAACCGGAGCGAAATAAATACTTAGTGCTCAATTATATTTTCGTCATTTCCCTTGTTATCTTATTTCTAAATGACCACTTTTTTAAATACCAATTTTCAAATGGTTTCACAGGAAAGCTCTCGGATATGGCCGGGATTATCATTTTACCTTTACTTCTAAGCTATATTTTCCCAAAGCTTAAATCGCATTCCATATGGATAAGTGCTTTATTGTTTTCATTCTGGAAATCGCAATACTCTGAAGGATTGATTGATCTTTATAACCGCTTTGCCCTGATACAGATAACGAGAATAGTTGATTATTCTGATCTGCTGGTTCTGTTCATGTTACCTGTTCCTTATTTTCTCATCAAAAGGATAAATGAACTCAACCTTTTAAAGATCCGCACTGTTCAGCCATTTTTCATTCTGTTTCCTACAACTTTTGTACTTATGGCCACTTCACCTCCTCCGAGCTTTCAGTATACCCATACAAAGGGAAATCTAAGTTGTACCAAGTGCCATATTACCGTTGCTCTCACCCAAAAAGAAATTGTTGAAAAGCTAAAGCAGAACAATATTGTCTTTGACACGATCTATCCCATGTCTGAACGCACCTACCAGCGATATCCCGAATTCAGAAAAAACGATATCCATTTCTACCGGATCGATGAATTTGTGATTGATAAGGATACCCTGAGAAATGTAGATTTCGCCATGAGGAGTATCGGTGAAAAAAGAACCAAATTTTATTTTAACGGAATGCAGACCTCAAAAAAGCTCCACCCTTTAAAACTCTTCAATAAAGTCCGCAATAATTATAAAAAGATGGTTTTCAAAGAACTGAAAACCGCTTTAAAGAACTAAAAGATGAAGCCCGTATTTTTTAATAATCCTGAAGAATTCAGAAACTGGCTGGAAAAAAATCATTTAACAGAAAAAGAGTTGTTGGTAGGCTTTTATAAGGTGGGTACCCTAAAGCCTTCAATGAGCTGGTCAGAATCTGTAGATCAGGCCCTGTGTTTCGGCTGGATCGACGGGGTGAGGAAGTCTATCGATGAAGAAAGCTATAGCATCCGTTTTACTCCCAGAAAGCCGACAAGCACCTGGAGTACCATTAATATCAGAAAGGTTGAAGAGCTCACTAAGGCCGGACTTATGAAACCCGCAGGCCTGAAAGCCTTTGAATTGAGAAAAGAGGAAAAATCGGGAATTTATTCCCACGAAAAAGAAACAGCGAAGCTGGATCCGCAATATGAAAAACAATTCAAAACCCACAAAAAAGCATGGGAATTTTTCACCAGCCAGGCACCATCCTATAAAAAAGTAATGACCCACTGGGTCATGAGCGCCAAGCAGGAAAAAACAAGACTCTCCAGACTGGAAAAAATAATACAGGCAAGTGAACAGCAGAGAAGGATCATACAATAGTTAGTAGTCAACAGATAAAACAGATCGTAATGCACAAATATTCTCATTATTTTATTTTATGGGTTCTTTTGATGATGATTTCGGGCTGTGCAGGCAGAACATTAACCCAGAATGATCACCGGAGAAAGAACTTTAAACAGGAAGTTCTGGCGATCAGGCATGTCAATATCATCCCTATGACTGCCACCGGAGGAATACTCTTTAATTCAACAGTCATTATTGAAAAGGGGAAAATCATATCCATCAACGGACCTGTTCCCGGTAATGCCAAGACTATCAATGGCCGGGGAAAATGGCTGATCCCGGGTCTTATAGATATGCACGTTCATATACCTACTGATATAAGCTTCCGTCCGGCATCCCCTACAAAAGGAGCTACACTTTTTTTTGATACCCAGGACATTATGACTCCTTTCATTGCCAATGGCGTTACTACAGTATTCGACCTGAACTCAAAGGCCGAGCATTTCGGCCAAAGAAATGAGATTGCCAAAGGAAATGTCATTGGCCCACGCATGGCCCTGGCTGCATTGATCAACGGCGGAGAGGAATCCGGAAGAGTGGCCAATACTCCATCTGAAGGGCGACAGACGGTTCGTATCATCAAAGCGGAAGGATATGAATTTGTCAAAGTATATTCAGGGCTCAATATTGAAACTTTTCAGGCCATCACAGATGAAGCCCGTAAGCAGGGACTGAAAGTTATAGGCCATATCCCTGATGCTTTTAAGGGTAAACTGGAGCAGGCGTTTGTACCTAATTTCGGAATGGTAGCCCATGCCGAGGAGTTCTCTAAGCAGGCACATGATTTCAGCGATGAGGAAGCCAGACGTTTTGCCCGGCTTTCAAAACAAAACGGGACATGGCTGACACCTACCCTGACAACTATGGTCTGGATTGCCAGCCAGGCCCGGTCCCTCGATGAGCTGCGTGCATCACCTACTCTTCAGTATGTGCATCCTCTTCTGCAAAGCAAATGGCTTACTGCCAATAATTATAATAAAAATACCACTCCTCGCCGTGTAAATTATTTTGAAAGCATGGTAAAGTTCCATAACCGTCTTGTAAGGGCGTTTAAAGAAGCCGGCGTACCCATTGTTGCCGGTACAGATACGGGAGTTTCCGGAGTTGTAGCAGGGTTTTCCCTTCATGATGAGCTGGGGCTTCTGGTGAATGCCGGATTAACCCCGGAAGAAGCCCTGACTTCCGCCACCCGCCTGCCGGCCATATGGCTCGGGATTGACAAAGAAATCGGAACGATAGAGGCCGGAAAATCCGCGGATTTGGTTTTACTGAGCGATAATCCTCTTACTGATATAAAAAACACCCGCAAAATCGCCGGTGTTTGTATCAATGGCCGGTGGATTGACAAATCAAAAATCGAAGCCATGCTTTCCGACCTGTCCCGACGAAATAACGCGATGAAACCAAACTACGACTGGAGCAAAAGAAAGGAGTATTAAGATATCATTCAATAACTGTACAGGAATTTATTTCCCGTAAAGCCCCAATAAAAGCCTCCCGCCGTAGCGGGAGGCTGATCTTTTACGAAGAGCGTATATTTTAATGTGCCTCCAGCCAGTTGTCTCCTACTCCTACCTCCACCAACAATGGCACCTGTGTCTCTATGGCACTTTCCATCTCTGTTTTAATGAGTTTTGAAGCAGACTCTACTTCTTCGAGCGGTGACTCAAAAATCAATTCGTCATGAACCTGAAGGAGCATTTTTGTTTCAAGCTTTTGTTCGTTCAGCTGCTGGTCTATTTTGATCATTGCCATTTTCACGACATCCGCAGCACTTCCCTGTACCGGCGCATTCACGGCGTTTCTTTCCGCATGCCCTCTTACCACAAAGTTATTGGAGTTGATATCTTTTAAATGGCGCTTCCTACCTAAGATAGTTTCCACATACCCCAGCTGACGGGCCTTATTCACCTGCTCCGCCATATACTCCTTCAGCTTCGGGTAAGTTTCAAAGTATGCCTCGATCATTTGTTTGGCTTCAGTTCTTGATAATCCCGTCTGTTCCGCCAAAGCGAAGGCCCCCTGCCCGTAGATGATACCGAAGTTTACCGTTTTCGCCTGGCTCCTCTGGGTTTTGGAAACTTCTTCCAATGGGACCCTGAATAGTTTTGCCGCTGTAGAAGCGTGAATATCCTCCCCATTCTGGAAGGCCCTGATCATATTTTCTTCTCCGGAAATCTCAGCGATCAGCCGAAGCTCTATCTGCGAGTAATCGGCAGAAATGATTTTTTTCCTTTCCCCTGCAACGAATGCTCCACGGATCTGCTGTCCTCTTAATGTTCTGATCGGAATATTCTGCAAATTCGGGTTTACACTTGCCAGACGTCCTGTAGCGGCTGTGGTCTGTGAAAAGTTGGTATGGACCCTGTCATCTTTATCAATCTGCGACGGCAGAGCATCCACATAAGTGGATTTTAACTTCTGATAGGTTCTGTATTCAAGAATATGCTGGATAATTTCATGTTTTGATGCTAATTTCTGAAGCACATCTTCCGAGGTTGCATACTGTCCTGTTTTGGTTTTTTTGGCTTTCGGGTCAAGCTGCATTTTTTCAAACAGAATCTCCCCAAGCTGTCTTGGGGAATTCACGTTAAATTCTTCTCCTGAAAGCTCAAATATTTTTACTTCCAGCTGTTTCAGATCGTTCTCCAGATCGATGCTTTCCTGAGCCAGCCACTTCTCATCCAGTGAGATCCCAGCCAACTCCATTTTAGCCAAAACTTCCATTAAAGGCATTTCTATTTTAAAGAACAGGTCTTCAAGGTTCTCTTTTTTCAATTGAGGAGCAAACAGCTCATACAACTGAAAGGTTATATCGGCATCTTCAGCGGCGTAATCAGTTTGTGTCCTTAAATCTGCATCTCTGAAATTGCCTTGCTTTTTACCTTTTTTACCGATTATCGTTTCAATGGATACCGGCTTATAGTTCAAATAGACTTCCGAAAGGTAATCCATCCCGTGTCTTCCGTCCGGGTTCAGCAGGTAATGGGCTATCATCGTATCAAACATGGCTCCTTTTACGGTAATACCATACTGCTTCAGGATCTTATAATCGAATTTGAGATTGTGGGCAACCTTCAGCAGATCTTCTTTTTCAAAAAAGGGTCTGAAAATCTCCAGGGTTTGCAATACTTCACCCTGATCTTCGGATAAAGGGATATAGTAAGCCAGCCCTGCTTTATAGGAAAAGCTCATCCCTACCAGTTCTGCTTCCAGCTCATTAAGAGAGGTCGTTTCCGTATCAAAACAGACTACCTTTTGCTTTAAAAGGTTATCAACTAAAATTTTCTGAGCTTTGGGGTTGTCTATGAACTGATATAAGTGGTCATTATGATCAATTGTAGATTTTGTAGATGTTGCCTGCTCCAGCTCTTCAAAATTGGCAAACAGGTCAAGCTGTGTAACCTGGCCTTTCACCTGGGTACCCGCTGATGTCTGGGTAACTTCCATCTCACTTACGACAATGGTTTCAGTAGGTGTGGCAAAAGCCCTGTAAAGGTTTTCATAGAGTCTTCTGAACTCAATTTCATCAAAAACTTCTTTTACTTTTTCAAAATCCGGAGTTTCGAGATCGTACTGTTCCTGATGGAATTCAATAGGCGCATCACAGATAATGGTAGCCAGCTTTTTGGACAGAATGCCTCTTTCCGCAGATGCTTCCACTTTTTCCTTCAACTTACCTTTCAGCTGATGGGTATTGGCCAGCAGATTTTCAATGCTTCCGTATTCTTTAAGAAACTTCATGGCGGTTTTCTCTCCCACTCCTTCAAGTCCAGGGATATTATCTACGGAATCCCCCATCATGGCCAGGAAGTCAATTACCTGCTTAGGGTCATCTATCTCGTATTTAGCCTTCACTTCTTCCACACCCAGGATTTCCACATCACCTCCTTTTAAACCCGGTTTATAGATTTTTATTTTATCAGTAACGAGCTGGGCGAAGTCTTTATCCGGTGTTACCATAAAAGTGGTATAGCCTTCTTTTTCCGCCTTGCAGGCAATGGTTCCGATAACGTCATCGGCTTCATACCCTTCCACTCCTAAGATCGGGATATGCATGGCTTCCAGTATCTTGTGGATATAAGGAATCGCATTTTTTATAGCTTCCGGGGTTTCACTTCTGTTGGCCTTATAATCTGAGAAATCTCCGGTTCTTACACTGGCTACTCCCACATCAAAAACCACTGCCAGATGGGTAGGTTTTTCCCTTCTGATCAGTTCTATCAGGGAGTTGGTAAAGCCGAAGATCGCAGAGGTATCAAATCCTTTGCTGGTAAGTCTCGGATTTCTGATCAATGCATAGTAGCCTCTAAAAATCATTGCATAGGCATCGATGAGAAACAGCCTTTTATCTTGTGTCGCGTCCATATTTTCTATAAAGAACAAATATAAGAAAATAGGAAGATTTATATAGCTTTTAACTTTAATAATACGGTCTTAAGGTTCCGGAACCGTACTTAATTCAGGCTTCGTTGGCTATAATATTGATTCCCTTACCTGCCTCTTCAGCCATTGCACTGGCTAATGCTTTTCTGGAATCTTCTGAGAAGTAAGTAGCAATAAATGGAAATGCAAATGCAATGAAACCACCTCCTTTTACTCCTGCAGTTCCGATATTCCTGATATTCTGAGGTCTTACTTTAGGCAAATCTTCAGCTAAAGCAGGTAGATTTCTTGGTCTTACTGTACCTAGCCCGTCTTTGGATTTTACTATCATCGAATTAGGATATTTCCCGGAACGAATATTCTCTACAATCTGCTTTCCTTCAGGAGTTTTCCAAATTTCTCTGGAATCTATATTTTTTAGAACCTCCAGATCTTTTGCCAATTGTGTTCCTTGTTTAATTTGTGCTATATTTCCTTTTATATCCCTTATATACCAGAAAGGATTAACAAAATATGGAGCAGAAACTCCTTCTTTTCCAACATTTAAAATATCCGGACTACCTAGGTCTCCCGGTGTCGAATTTAAAGGATCTTTTACGTAGCCCGGTAATAAACTGTTAGGGTCTACTTCATTATTCATATCTTGATAATGCTGATTATCCTCTAAGGAATTTTTCTGATAACTTCCCTTTGAACGGTTGTTCCTACATGTACGAAAGCCATAGTACCCAACGCCCATTTTACCGTAAGAGCTAATCCCATTTCTGCAATAGAAAGCGCAGCACCTGCACCACCAAAAAATGAAGCTATTGCATTAAAAGTTGCTTCTTTACCGTTATTTTTATTAATTTCCTCCGCATATCTTTTTGCTACTGCATAACTAAAAACTGGAGTAAGTATACCACCTGCACTACATGATAACATAGAATTATGAGTAATCGCATGCTTTTGATCAAATTTTACGGTCATATGCTCTATTTTCCATGAACTGCTGCTATCTCCTAATGCTCCGGAACACTTATGCTCTATCTTTGTCGCATAGTAAGCACCAATAGCCATACTTGCTACTCCTGCAACAATTAACCAGCCAACAGGTCCACTAGCTATAAGAAGTGCACCAACTATTAATCCAGCACCAAAGCATAAAAAACTCCACATCGCATTTTTCGGGCTTTTGCAAGGAAATTCTTTATTAATATTTCGATCCTCTACTGTTAATAAAGGTCTCGTTTTATCTGTTCCGTAGAATACAGTTATGATCTCCCGAGTTGGGATCAGTTGACGTGGTTCTAAGTCTGTTTGAAAAGTACAGATAGTATATACGTCTTTGGGTATATATGAAGCACTCATCTTTATATTATTAATTATTGTATTATTTACTGTACCAATAAGCTCCTAAATTTTGAACTGCTCGTAACTTATTTTTTTTCTTTTTTGCAAAATCAAATTTTTCAATAATATTTTTCAAAAAGCTTCTTAAAACAGATGCTTTATTTTCATCGTACTTATTTCGATATTCTGTATCTGTGATTTCTATTTTTTTCCCATCAGTAAATTGAATTTGTATGGAAATTATAGATTTCTTTGTATTGATATAGTCATAACTATAAATACCTTTTACTTCTTCTTTTGTATACTTTTTGTCATTGATGATTAAATATTTATCATCAATCCTAATGGTAACTCTTTTTGATAATTTCTTCAATACAAAATAGACTCCTCCAAATGTAATTGCAAATGCAAGTATTAAACCCAATATACCAAAATAACCCATCCCATATTCTCCATATAGAAAAAAAACAATCAAAAATAAAGGAAGCCCAATAACATATACATAATAGTATTGTCCAATAGTCACATTTTCCAAAACAAATTCTTTAAAATTATTTTGTCTCATAAATCATTAATTTTAATATCACCAAGATAAAAGCAGTCAGAATAGAGTAATTATATTTCCAAATATCTGATATTAAAAGGAATTTATTAGACTCTGAATCCATTCCTCTCAAACCAAAATAGGGGATAGGCTCAATCTCTTTGAGTTTCCCTCCAAAATATCCTTTCGGAATTTTATCTCATTTTTTTTGATTTTATCATCGTCTTTTTTACGGATATAAAATGATATATCTATTTTCTCTTTCTTCTTATCAATACCCCAGAACCAAGTATTCAATCCTTCAAAGATACCTGGATATTTCCTACTTATTCTTACTCCATCTTTTACAAAATTATAAGTAACTGTAGTGCTCCTTCTGCTAGAATATACTTGTGTCTGGTTTTCAGCCTGTGTCCAATATTTATGTTTCAAATGAAAAAAATCATAAGCAGTTAGTCCTATTGAGTATAAGAAATAAATTAAACAAAAATATAAGGTGATTATATGAAATTTTGCCGTGTTTATTTTATTCATACAACCTTTCAATATGGTTACTTTTTTATTGTTCCAATTTAACTAAAAAGGCCCCTTTAGGGCCTATTTATTTGGACTGTTTCCAGAGAGTCTAAAATCCGAAGATTTCTTTTGCTATTTGGATTTCCCAATTTATCTGCTTCCAGCAAATGATATTTTGCTTTACTTAAATTTTTTGTTTGAAGATAGCAGTATCCCAAAGAATTCTGTATTTTACTGTTGTCTTCGGTACTATACTTATCTTTATTTTCAGATGCCTTCTCAAAGTTTAATATTGCATTATTATAATCCTTCAACTCCAAATATGACGAACCCAGGGCCATAAAAGCCTCTGGATATTTATTTTTGTCAACACGATCAAAATAGAATATTGCCAATTCGTATTGCTTTTTCCCATGTGCATCCCAACCATCATCATAAAACTGAGTATTAGCATCTGTAAAAAGTGAATTTTTCGCAATCACAACAATTAAGCCTAACGCTACAGTACCAATAAATATTTGTACTATTTTTTTCATTTCTTATATTATATGAAAAGATTTATAATATTGATAACTAATAATATCCAAAAGATATAATCATTGATTCTATCTAGTTTTGTTTTTTTTAAGTTTCAACTACTTATTTCTATATGTTTATATCGACAATTTAAGCATCGTTTGCTACGACATTTATTCCCTTACCTGCCTCTTCAGCCATTGCACTGGCTAATGCTTTTCTGGAATCTTCTGAGAAGCCGGTTGCAATAAACGGAAAAAAGAAGCCAATAAACCCACCTCCTTTCACTCCAAGTTTCCCAATATTTTTAATATTCTGCAGTTTGAGAGCCGGTAATTCTTTTGCCAAACTGGGAAGGTTTCGAGGACGCACTCTTCCCAATCCATCTTTTGCGGTTTGTATAAGCGATTCGGAATATTTTCCATTCCTAATATTCTCCACTATTGCTTTTCCTTCTGGTGTTTTCCAGACTTCTCGTGAATTTACACCTTCCAACGCGGACAAATCCCGGGATAACGCTGTTCCTTGTTTTATTTCAATAAGATTTTTTTTCCAATCCTGAACATACCATTTCCCATTAAAAAATATAGGCGTCTTTCCATCTCTATTAGCCAGTCCTCCTTTGTCATTAAGCTCTAAAATATCGGGACTGGCAAGATCACCAGGAGTCATGTTTAAAGGATCTTTAACATAACCTGGTATTCTGCTATTTTCATCCACTTCTTTATTCATATCCTGGTAGTGACTATTGTCTTCGAGAGAATTATTTCTTATCACTTCTCTTTCCCAATAAGTTCCCTCATTCATGGCCGCCATGGTTCCTCCCATCCATAATAAAGTTTTAGCAACTCCCATTTCTACTCCGGCGATAACAATTCCTGCCCCACCAAAAAAAGAAGCAAAAGCATTCAATCCAATTTCTGTATTATTATTGGAATTAATTTGTTCAGCATATTTTTTTGCTACTGCATAACTGAATATTGGAGTAAGTATTCCTCCGGCATCGCAAGATAGCATTGAATTTTGTGTAATCGCATTTTTTTTGTCAAATTTCACGGTCTGATGTTCTATCTTCCAAGACCCTTTTTCTAAAGAACCAGAACACATATGGTCTATTTTTGTCGCCTGATATGCTCCTATAGCCATCATTCCGACACCAATACCAATGACTAGCCAGCCAACAGGTCCTGATAGAACCAAAGCTGCTCCCACAATAAGACCTGCACCAAAGCATAAAAAGCTCCACATCGCATTTTTCGGGCTTTTGCATGGGAATTCTTTGTTGATATTTCTATCTTCGATCGTTAATAAGGGTCTTGTCATATCTGTTCCATAAAAAACCGTAATAGTTTCCCGTGTAGGTATAAGCTGCTTAGGTTCTGCATCTGTCTGGAATGTACAAATAGCATACACGTCTTTAGGTATATATGAGGCACTCATAACTTATATTTTATTTTGTGGAATACCAATAAATGTTTCGAAAGCTTTCTTTTCTTAGTTTTGAAAAGTGCAATTCTTTTTGGGCTAATCTCAAAATTCTCTTTAGATTTTCTCCTTTTTTTTGATCATATTTACTCCTATATTCTGAGTCATTCAAATAGACTTTTTTTCCATCGTTAAGAATAAATTTAAACTTCACAATTGATGTTTTCATCAGTGGAGTTTCCGTTTCATAATCATAACTGTAAAAACCTGTTATATTTTTTTTTAAGTATTCATTCGGCTTTTCATTTCCTACTTTAATAAACATATATTCTTCATTAAACCAGATCATTACATTTTTTGAAATACTTTTAATAATCAGTATCCCTGTACCTATGCACAAAGTTGTGAAAATCATTATGAAACCCAGTCTAAAAATACTCCCGAATATAAAGTAATAAAGACCGCCCCACAAAACAAAACAGGGAATCGCTACAAGCACACCAATGGCAGAAGGGTATGGAAAAATTTTTTCTAATATTATTTTCTCGTTATCATGCATAGCCTATTTCGTAAATTAATTATTGTTTGAATGCTGATAAATATTTTGAAAATTATTCTTTACGATTGTTGAATTCAGATTTTAATATTCAATTTTTTTCAGATCAAATTGAGTAATAAATTGATAATTATTTTTCACTTCTTCTTTCATCATTGCAGACGCATTTACAATCATCCCTGTTTTTTTGTCCACCATTCTTCTGATCCTATAATCATAGTTATATTCTGTAAAGCCATATTCTATAATGGGTTTATAGAATTTATTGTACTGATCTTCTAAAACAGAATTATCAATTTTGTTTCTTAAAAGAGTTCCAACTGTTCTGTACTCTACAAAATAATCATCTTCATTGATAATAGTGTGCTGTAGTTCAAGCTCAATAGGAATATTAACAAAAATCTGTGAAATGAATTTTAAAGTATCATTTTGCTCTCTTTTTTTATGAGCATCATAATCATTAAACAATACATGGTATAGAAGTGATTTGTCATAAGTTTTTCTCAAATTGGCCTCACTCTCAAACTCTAATCCTCCTCCTTTAATGATATCTTCTGCTGCTTTAGAATTGATTTTTTCAACCTGTTTATAAAATTCTGAAGCTGCCAGCTTTGGTTTAAAGTTCTCCCACTTTTCTTTAATCTGAGTAAAATTGACAACTTTTTTTATAGTATTGTTCTCATCTAAATCCAGTACAACATTTTCTTTGTCAAATTCAAGTTCCTTTACAGCTTCAATAGCCAAAGACATATTTTCAGGATTTATTTTATACAGATATTCCTTAAGTTTAACTTTAGCTCTTGTATTGGTGAGATCTTTTTCAACAGTATATTCTTTCTTTGTATTACAATGGAACGATATTCTATCTTCCAATTTTGTTGTGTTGAACTGTTCACACCTGTATCTGGCCTTTCGGGGGAATTCTCTGTCTTTTATTGCCTCACTTATTTCTTCCTTTGTCTTTTTTTCCAGGAACAAATTCTGCAGATGAATAGGCAATTTTTCTCCAATAATAAAATTTGTTGTCCCACAATATAAATTATGGAAATTAATGAGTTCTTTAATTGACACCCCTTGTTTTTCTGCAATAGATTCCAGGGTATCTCCTTTTTTTATTTCGTATTTTATAAACTCCATTCTATCAATTAATATCTACCTGTCCTCCTGTTATTTTGGTATCACCTTTAAAATTAGCTGTTGCACTCCCAGCCTTGATATCCACCTCTGTACTTGTAATTGAGATCTTATTTTCCGTAATGATGATCTCACTGCTGCCCACTTTAAGTTTTATTTGTTTAACTCCGGTCAGATCAATGGTACCCGTATTATCCATTATAAGCACACTTTTCCCTTTACCTACTTCTACTTTATGCTTATTTCCCACATCTGCAATGTGATCACATCCAACTTCTAATTTCTTGTTATTACCAATTTTGTCCGTTTTGTTGTTACCAACGGTTTTGGTACTATCATTATTGGCATTATGAATTACATTTCCTGCGCCGTCAAATTTCATATTGGCACCTCCCTGATCAGTAAGAAAAACAGAACCTTCACCATCATTCAATTCCAGTTTATTGCCGCTTCGGCTGCTTAAACTCTTGATATTGTTGCCAGCCCCTCCACCGGCACCGATTCCTCCATGGAACATTCCTCCCATTACAAACGGACGGTCCGGATGCTGATGCACAAAATTAACGATCACCTGGTCTCCTACCTCGGGCACTGCCATAAAGCCCCGGTTTTTATTTACTTTATCACTGCTACCTGCATCCGGTGTCATTACACGGATAAATTCTGTAGTAGCAGAGCCGTTTTGCCAGTCGAACTGGACCTGCACCCTTCCCTGATTCAAAGGATCCGTATTGGAAATCACTTTCGCAAACTGAGGTTCCGCTTTGGGTACCTGAAATTCCGGACGCGGTATGAACCCTGTATCTGATGCTATCGCATCAAAATTTCCTGTATAATATCCTCTCGCATCCACCTCATGATTCACTTCTGTGATCATCAGCTTTGTGAAATAGGCGGTCTGGTTACTGCCTGTTTTACGCATTTCAATATCGGCAACACAACCGGGATACAGGAACGGTACCGTGGTTGTTCCTGAAGTTACGAATACGTCCGAAGCCTTACTTCCCGCCGTTCCTTTTTGAGATGCATCAATATCCATAAAGGAAGTTGCCTTTATCGGAGCTACTCTTAAGGAAGGGGTTGTAAAGACTTTTTCGGAAATTTCGTAAGCCCGTTTCGCAATATCGGAGGTATGTGATATCTTCGAGCTTCCCGCTGTCAACTTTTCATTTTTACTGCTGTTGTAGCCATAAAAGCTTGGATTGACATGTTGGGCCTTCATCCTGACCTTAACATCATTCACACTGCTTCCGTACGTCAATTTAACAGGCTTTTCCTGAGGAGGAAGTTTTCCGAAATGAAGCACCTCACCGTCATAATAAAACTGCTCCCCATAAGCTTCTGCTATTCTTGCCAGGTAATTGTAGTGGGTTTCTTCATATTGAGAACTGTAAGGAACATTTCCATGCTGAGCATCCACCCTGAAATCAAACCTACCCTGTCCTAAGCCTTCTTTGATTACCTGATCTGCAATAGTATTCAAGCTTATTTCCTGTGCGCCGCCAAAGCTCTGGATATGTGGAGCGGCATCCAACAGAATAGTAGGGCTGAATCCCGTGAGCACAATATTCCCCAGACTTCCTTTCTCCTGACTGAAGCCTACTTCTGTAATTACCCCTACAAAGCTTCTTTCCGGGCCGTTTTCCACATCCTTATATTTGAATACTACGGTAATGCGTTTTCCCAGAAAGTTTTGAGCTTCGGCCAGATTGTGGTTCTCTGCATTTCCCAATGTATCATGAGCCAGCACCAGACTGAATTCATGATGCTTTACGGCACTTTGCTTTAATCTGAAATGCTTGAAATGTTTAACGACCTTTCCTTCAATCACAATATCAAGTTTAACAACACGGTTAATCCCCAATATCTGATTTTCAGGAATTGCTTTGGCGTTATGTATCCTGGAAGTCGGCTGTTTAGCCCAAACTTTTTCTTCTACCAAAGTGGGAATATTCGGCTGTATTGCCTCATTCATAAACATTCCGGAAGTATTCTGGCCAAACCCTGTATAGGCCTGGGTCTGAATTTTTCGGTCAGCTTTATCTATTACCTGTGTTTTTACCGTTTCTCCTAATTGTTTCTTCAGGCCATTTGGAGCGGGCATTTTTGGCGAATTGTCATCCTGAAACATAGCCTTGGTGTTTTTAAATTGATTAATATTTGTTTAAATACCAAAATTTATTTGACGGACATCAAATAAATTCTTCATCAAATTCTATGAATAATTGAATTTAAATAATTCATTCTAAATCTAAGATAAATTATTTTAAAGAAAAAACAGAATAGCTTACCCTTTCTGAGTGCACTATTCTGTTTACCAATTTTATTTTTACTAAGATGATTGTAATTTTAGTTACTGTTTCCCGGCCATAAACCTTCGTAAGCAGAATTACCATAATTGATTCTTTCTGCACTCACTACGAAGCTGATGAGCATATTATTGCTGTCTATAGCGTCGAAATCCACCTCGTGCTGGATCACATATCCATTCTCCCAGTTCAGGGTGATCAGTGTCCCTTCTTCATGAGATTTATTGAAAGTGATCTCTCCGGAAGTAGGTTTATACTTTCCGTTTAATAAGCTTTCTAAAATATCGGATTTTTCAGTGGCTTCCACTGTAAGTTTGATGATCGCGTTTGAAGGGTCTGAAGCTACTCTACCGGATACGTCCGTAGATCTTGATACACTGTAGTTAAGCTTTAATAATTTCTGCTCTTCTCCGCCGTTGAATTTTAAGATTCCTCTTGAATTTGCTGCCATAATTGGTAAATTTAATCGTTAATATTTTGTGATCTGGTGATATTTATTGTAACAAAGATATACCCGATATTCCCGCCATAAAAACTTTTCAGCATAAATCTCATTTTTTGTAGTAATTCTACGATTCGGTGTAGTAATTCTACGACATTAGAAATAACATAACACACAATCGATTAAATATCAATATATTAAACCAATTTTAAAATATTAAAACCGGCCTTATTTTTACACAAAACAGGGAAATATTAAGAAGAAATTAACAAAAAATTATGGTAATTTAAGTATTCCGGTAATTGAATAACCGGTTACATCGTTTATTTGATTTGGAACTTAGCTTAAATCATTTTTTGTTGAATGACTGATATTTTGTGATCAGGAAATCTAAAATCTTTTTAAAGGCAGTAAATATTAACCACCCGAGTAACAATCCTGATAATAATCCAAACGCAATTCCGGCAATAACAGAGGT
This sequence comes from Chryseobacterium gossypii, assembly GCF_041361455.1. Lineage (NCBI taxonomy): Bacteria > Pseudomonadati > Bacteroidota > Flavobacteriia > Flavobacteriales > Weeksellaceae > Chryseobacterium > Chryseobacterium gossypii. Next base: position 32,866 of record NZ_JBGCUR010000029.1, read on the forward strand.
ATCGGTAGCCCACCAATCATAAATTGAGTTTAACACCCGGAAAAAAATTACGGAGATAATTGTAGTTCCTAATGTGGAAGCCGATATAAAAAAGGTTTTAAATCCTTTATTTACAGATTTCTGTTGATACCCTACCAATACTGAAGCTGAAATTAACCCTGCACTTATGAGAGCGATCAGCAATAAAAGACAGAGAATGCAAATAACAGCCCCTATAATAACTGCCAGTCCGAAAAACAATGCTCCCATGAGGAGGAGTACTATAAGGAAGTTGTCATCATTGTTGAACGAATCTATAATAAAATATTGCATAATACTTAAAATATCTAATTCCTTTAATATCTATATCAAAACCAGACAATCATTTTATGCTGTCCCATATTTCTGGACTGATCAGGATATATTTTATTTCTGTTTTCTGTTTGTTACAGCTGAAAAGAAATTTTTATCTATTATTGGTTGTCTTTTGCTTTACTTCTTCCAGCTGTTTTTTTATATCCTCAGGAAACCATGGCAAGGCAGGGTCTTTTTTATATTGCTCATATACAGCATCTGGAGATAAAAACTCTTCGGGAAGATTGAGTTTTTTTAATTCTGCTTTAAAGTCCTTTTCGGTTTCAAACCCATGAACTTCTTTTGTTTTGGTATTAATAATAAACCAAATTTTAGGAAACGTTTCTTTCTCATCAAAATCTAATTTTTCTCCCTGACTTCCATAAATAAATCCATCTTTAACATTAAAGCTTTCCACTGGATCAAAACTACTTAATACTGTATTTTTACCATGAAATATCTCAATTTTCGGTGAGGGATTATTAGCATCAAGCATCCAGATTTCAGAACCTTGCAATTGTTGTATTTTATATGGTTTAATTAAAGGGATTAATGTGTAATCCCAGCCACTATCGGCCCAATAAAAGTTATCTATCTTAGCTTCCTCATAAGAACGATCCGGCAATATTTTATTTTTCATTTTCTCAACTTTATTGCAGTTAAACAGGCAAATAGCACCTAACAAAAACAAAATGAAATTTCTCATTTTTATTTACTCTTTTTTAGCTTTTACTCCTTCCAGCTGTTTTTTTATATCCTCGGGAAACCATGGCAAGACAGGATCATATTTGTATTGCTCATATACTTCATCAGGATCTAAAAATTTTTCGGGAAGACCGATTTTTTTTAATTCTGTTTTGAAGTCCGACTCTTTGTTAAAAAAAATAAGCTTTTTTTCTTGAGTATTAATAATAAACCATTTTTCTGGTGAATCAAACTTCGAATCTATATCATCTTTTTCAAATGTTTTCTTACCATAAATATAAACATCCTGGACATTAAATAAATGAACAGGTGAGATTACGTTACCTAATTCATTTTGTAATTCATATGTTGCCAAACTCCATTCTTGCGGTGAGCCAGATTTCATCATATCATAAGGTTTTATCAGTGGAATTATTTTGCTATTACCAACTGTCTCCCTGATATAATAAAATTCATCAATTTTGGCACCTTTATATGAATAATCTGGTGTGGGTATCTTTTCTTTTACTTTATTCTTTATTTTGTTACATGATATGGAAACAATTACAATTATTGTATAATATAATATTTTTCGTATTACCTGGTTTCCCTTATCCATCTTAATCTGTTTTCTTCCATTTGGTTATTCAGTTTTTTTATCATCTCTTCAATTCTTTTATCTCCATTGGCCTTCCAGTCTATATCTTTTTGTGAATATTGGTTCGTCCAGTGCCCTTTTATTTTCATCAAATCATTTCCTCCTGCTATATCATGATATAAGAATCCGGTTATGATACTCACTACATCATATTCAATGCTCCTTGAGCCATCATCTGATGGACGTAGATCAAACACATCACTAAATTTATGTGTAATTGCTACACTTCCGTTGGGGTTAACGATCACTTTTGATTTTACACCGATGCTTCTAAGTAACCAGGTCAATTCATTAGCGGCAACCTTCCAAGTATCTCTGTATTTTGCACTAAAAGGATTCTTAAACTGGTCCCACATAGCACCATTTGCTCTTTTTCCACCAAGTTGAATTGCTTTTAAAGGAAGCTCAACCTCAAAATATTCTTTACCAAATCTGTTATCATTTGCGACTAAGCTTGCAATTTCTTTTTCATGTTTTACAAAAGCCGGGTCCTCATTAATTTTCTGAATAAGCCTTTTACTTTGGCTAATATCTACTTCGCCAGCTTGCAGCATAGAGTAAATACCAGCTTCAAAAAGACTGTTAATGTTTCCATCATCGAATCCAATCGTTTTGGCAAAGCTTTGTCTTGCCCCGTGTCCCCAGCCGGATCCGTCGTATGTTTTATCCCCTTTCCACCAATCCAATATATCGGTGTACCAGTGTTTTTCTATTTTCAGTTCTTCTTTGGCCTTATCTACCCATTTTTTTATTCCCGGAGTATTTGCAACATTGGTTTTTATCATTTTGCCTTTCCCTTCTCCTTCCACATAGGTTTTTTCCTGTTTTCTTTTTTCTTCCTGCGTTGCTTTTTCAGAATAATGCACTTTATAAAAAATATCTTTTCCGGTATCCTGTATCCTGTCCCAGATAGTTTGATCCTGATACTGGTCCCAATCTGATAAAACACCTTTATTGAACATCAGACCAACCGGCGCAAAGTGTGCCTGCAACTCCATTTCATGTACTTTTGCAAAAGCTAGCAAGGCATTAAGTTTTCTTCGGTACAGTTCGCTTTTCATATAGGCTGCCTTTTTTACACCTTCTGCTTTAGAAATAGCATTCATCATAATATCTTTGAACCAGGAAGGCAGAATATTATTAATCTGAGGGATCGGAAGGGTGGCCGGAGCATATTTTTTTGCAGGGTTTGCCTTTACTGTATCACGGTATTCTTTATAATGGTGATAAGCTTTCCAATAGCTTTTTACGCATTGCCGGAAAGTGGGAGCTTTCTCATTCAAACTTCCATCAGGGTTAAACGCTTTATCCAGTAATCTTTTTGGAAAATGATAGCCCTCTTCCGGAAAAAAGCCTTCGGGGCTTCCGTTAGAATGATATCCCCAGCTTTCAATATGTAAATTGTCTTTTTCATTACAGGCATTTTTCACATTAGGGATATCACCCATTCTGGTTACAAACAAGGCCCTGTCATTAGGAAAAGTAAACTGAACTGCCCTGTTGATCAGTCCACCCCAGGAGCTATTGCCTAACAGCTCGTTCATTTTTTCATAGATCCCCTGATTCTGATACAGTTTTTCTTTTGTGAAAATATCGGCAACCCATTCTAAAACCCATTCATTGATAAAATCTTCAAAATAATATTTCTGAAAGGCTTCATAATCTTTGCCATATAAACCTTGTGGCTGATGGGTTCCCAGAAAAAGAATATTGATAGGGATCTCTTCCCATCCCATTTCATAGGCATAATAGATAACCCCTAATGCTACGCCTGCTGCAATGGCAGCTCCCTGGCTATGTCCAACCACAGTTACAGGCTTGTATTGCGGAGAATAACTTAATGCCCCGGGATTTTTTTCTTTCGCTTTTTCAACCTCCTTTTTTTCTTTTATATTCCATTTTTGCCTTGCCCAAGCATATCCCTGGGCTATCCCGTGTTCCACACGGTGTGCGCCGGAAGACTGTAAGCCATGGGACCCATTGATAAAATGGGCATTTCCCTGGGCGTGAAAATATTCTTTAAAAATCTGGGAATATCGCTTTTTAGAAACATTGTCATATCCTTCCCAATATCCCTCAAACTGCTCTTTGGCAGCAAAAAACCACCGGAAATATTCAGTGGACTTATAGTTTTTATCACTATATAATGTTCCTCCTCCCTGGCGGTCAATGAATTCCAGCTCGTCATTGGTCATAATATCCCCTCCATCTATAATTTGCTTCTCACTCATATTGGCTCCTCTGAACGGATGCTGCTCCGGATCATCTGGAACCTTGTCCATAATCACGTTAAGATAGGATCCCGGATTTTTTTTGGGGCTGCTCAGATAGCCATTACAGAAAATGATATCGCCGTTTAAAACCGGCTCAGGGTAATTCAGCATAGGAGGCTTTGGTGGTTCTTCGGCCATACCGTAAATCACTCCTTCTTCTTTTCCGATCTGGATAACTTTGCTTCCGATATTCTCAATATTATCCCTGGAATATCTTCTATAGTCCTTACCGACTATTTTAGTGATATTTCCTTTGACAATTCTGGTCCTGCTCATGGTAAAGTGATTTAGAAATTATTACTTTTCTCAGAACTGTTGTTTTTCACTACTTTATCGGAATGTTGCTCATTAGTGCCGGCACTTTGGGTAATAATCTTACCTTCACTTACCTCATTTCTTTCCTTTTTAGTTTCACTGTGCACATCCCCTTCAATAATCTCTGTCAGTTTACCGGTAATAAGCATGCTTGCATCTCCCACAACTGAAGTGAGCTTCATGGCCCCAACGGTCTCCGTATTATTCATTCCGATACTGTCAGATTTATTCATGCCTACAATAGTATTCATATTTTCACCCACATTGATGTTCATGTTTCTGCAGTTCAGGGTCATGGTTTCAGGGGCTGTAATGGTAATATTGCTTCCGGTGGTGTCCAGATGGATTTCATTGCCGGATTTATCTGTGATAATGATGCTCTCGTCTTCCGTAAATATGATCCTGTGTCCACTCCTGGTCTGGATGGATTTCACCCTGTTGTCAGTACCACCACCAAGGGCTACACCGCCATGGAACATTCCACCCATCACAAAAGGCCTGTCCGGATGGCTGTGTACGAAGTTTACCATGACCTGGTCTCCCACTTCGGGTATTGCTACATAACCTCTGTTTTGGGTAACCTGGTCCGTTCCTCCCGCATCCGGGCTCATCATGCGGATAAAATGGGTTGTGTCATTGGTCTGCCAGTCAAATCTCACCTGCACCCTTCCTTGTCCTTCAGGGTCCGCATTTGAAATTACAGTGGCAAGCTGTGGCTCCGCTTTAGGAATGTTAAACTCAGGTTTGGGCAGAAAACCTGTATCTGAGGCAATTCCTTCAAAACTGCCTTTATAATGCCCTATGGTGTCTATTTCATGAGTTACCTCCGTCACCATAATTCTTGTAAAGTAAGAAGTCTCATTAGAATCGGGCTTTCTCATCTGAACATCTGCTACACATCCGGGATGCAAAAATGGAACTGTGGTATTTCCCGATAATGAAAATACGTTTACGGCTTCACTTCCTGCCGCGCTTTTTTGGGAATATTCCACATCCAGGTGTGTTGAGGCTTTAATTGGAGCGACCTGTAATGCGGGTGTCCTATAAATCTTCTCATTATGCTGATAAGCGGTCTTAGCCAGATCACTTACGTGCTGTATCGGCGTTTCACCAGAGGTAAGCTTTTCATTTTTGCTGCTGTTGTAGCCGTAAAACTGTGGCCTGATGTGAGTGGCCTTCAATTCAACTTTTATATCATTCGCGCTGCTTCCGTAGGTAAGCTTTATGGGTTTGTTCTGAGGAGGAAGCTTCCCGAAATGCAGCACTTCGCCGTCATAATAGAATTGTTCGCCGTAAGCTTCAGCCATTCTTGCCAGATAGTTATAATGGGTTTCATTATACTGGCTGCTGTATATGATCTGAGAATAGTCATGGGTATCCACTCTTATATCGAAACGGCTGGTATCTATTCCCTGCTTGATTACTTCATTGGCGATGATCCCCATATTTACCGGCTGAGCGCCTCCAAAACTCTGGATATGAGGGGCACCGTCCAATAAAATTGTGGGGCTGTAGCCTGATAAAACAATGTTACCCAGACTCATTTTTTCCTGACTGAAGCCTACACCCGTAATCACGCCTACGAAAGTTCTTTCAGGACTGTCTTCAATATCCTTGTAAGAAATAACAGCCGTCAGGCGTTTTCCGAGAAATTTATTGGCTTCCTCCAAAGTATGGGTCTGGCGTTCACCTAAAGCATCATGGGCCAGGATAAGGCTGAACTCATGATGGCGTTTTGAACTTTGTTTTAGTTTAAAGTGCTTATAATACTTTATTACTTTGCCTTCTACTATCAACGATAGTTTTACCAGCCTGTTGATTCCGGTGTGATGATGATCTGATATTCCGTCGGCATTCTGTGAAGGGCGGAATGAAGGGTTCTTTAGTATATTTTGTGATTCTGTTTTCATATTACCTGTATTTGGTGATTAAACATTATCCCTTAGTGTTGTTTGGTGTTTCCTTCTTTTATAGACCGGGAAAGTATTTTGTTTTTTCTCAATAAAAAATCAGGCATCAGATCCGTTGGCAGATATAAAGTGCCTTCTCCTTTATCCTGAAGTGTCTCGGTAATACCCGGATTCCAGGAAAGGAGCCTGTCCATATCCACATTCAGCTCATCTGCAATAATATTTAAATTAAAACCTGCATTGATATCTGTTTCCGCCAGTTTTGAATTATCAATTTTACTGCCACCCTCCACAAAAAAAACGGTATTCATCCGGGAGGAATTATAATTGCTTAGAACGCTTTGCAATTCTCCTGTTGCATAGCAGGCATTCAGGTATTTTTTCACGTGGTTCACGGTTTCTGACGGAAGATATTTGCAAAAAATATGGTATTGGGATGAGCCCGCTGCCTGCATGGCCTTGGCAATATTTCCTTCACCACAGTTATAGGCAGCCACTACCGTTACCCAATTGTTGTATTTTTTATAGAGGTTGGTCAGCGAGATAACTGCTGTTTTCGTACTTTTATACAGGTCATTACGGTTTTGTTCCGAAAGCCCATATTGGTTGGCATGTGAGGTCATGAACTGCCACACTCCTACCGCCCCGGCTCCGGAAGTAATATTTCTGTCGAAATGAGATTCAATGAGCGCCAGATTTCTCAAATGTTTTGGCAAACCTTTCTGGGCAAGGGAGTATTCAATGAATTCCACAATTTCTTTATTGGCATTAATGATGCTCCTATATTTTTTCACGCTGTTTTCGGAAGTATCCGTTGCGGACAGAAACTGCCCGCTCACCATATGAGAAAATGCCAGCAGTAATATTCCTGCAAAAATAGTCTTGAGATTTTTCATTTTCAATTTATTATAGTGAAAGAACCCATATTACGGTTTGTATACCGATTGTTATCCGGTTAACTAACTTTCCAGCTCAGCTTTTCCCCTTCTTTATTCCAGTCTGCATGAATGGTCTGGCCGGATCTCACTTCTTCCCTTACAATCATCTTTGAAATAGGCCTGGCCAATTGCGCCCTGATCACCCCCGAGATCTGTCTTGCTCCATACTTGCTGCTGAATCCTCCTAACGCCAGATTCTTTACGGCTTCATCACTGATCTTAAGGCTCATTCCTAATCTGGACAATGAGGTATGGAGTGATTTCAGCTGGATATTGAAAATCCTTTCGGCAATAGATTCTGTAATAGGTGCAAATGGAATAATTTCGGTGATCCTGGCTAAAAATTCAGGCCTGAATCGCCCTGAATTTGACATGATCTGCATCAGCGAGGACGATTCCGGTATTTTTCCTTCTTCAAACTGCTTTACAATTTCCTCGCTTCCTATATTGGAGGTAAATAAGATCAAGGCATTGCTGAAATCTCCTTCTTTTCCAAGCTTGTCATGGACCTTTCCTTCATCCATGATCTGCAGGAATACATCAAAAACGGAATGATGCGCCTTTTCAATCTCATCAAATAAGACCACCGTATAAGGCTGCTGCCTTATTTTGTTGACCAGCATCCCGCCTTCTTCATAGCCCACATATCCCGGAGGCGCTCCGTATAAAAGTGCCGCTGAATGTTCTTCTTTAAATTCGGACATATCAAAGCGTATCATTGCTTTTTCATCATTGAAAAGCAATTCTGCCATAGATTTCGCCAATTCTGTTTTTCCCGTTCCTGTAGGCCCCAGAAGAAAGAACGACCCAATCGGCTGGCCCGGCTTGTTTAAGCCGCTTCGGTTTTCAACAATGGCATCTGAGAGGATTTTTAAAGCATGATCCTGCCCTACAACTCTTTTGAGCAATAGGGATTCCATGTTCAGAAGTTTTTCTTTTTCCTGAGCCTGAATCTTACCAATCGGGATATTGGTCTTAGCGGCCATTACAGCGGCCAGCTCCAAACGGCCTACCTTTTCTCTTTTTTTTGAAGCGTGCTGTAAAAGCTCGGTATAGGTGTCTTCTATGATTTTACGGATGTGCCCGACAGGCATCGTATTATCAACTACAGGCTGCTCACTTAATGAACCCCATAGAATCGGGCTGATCTTATCTTTGAGTAAATTGTATGCCCATATCAGCTCATCCGCTTTGTCTTTTTCATCAAAGTATTCGTCTATTAAGATGGCGTCATATTTTTCTTTCCAGCCTGCCAGTTCTTTTTCAGAAAGCTCATCAAGCATCTTGATGGCCGCCATTGTCCTGTCCAGCAGATCTATTGCGGCATCAGGCAGTTTTTTACCTTTAGCATATCTTTTGGCCAGGCGTACACATTCGGGTAATGATGTTTTTTCGACTTCGATGCCGTGGTGTTTTTTATAGCCTTCAAGAAGCACATCAATCATTTTAACACAGGTTTTTTCATCCGGCTCGTTTACGGTTAAAACTTCAAAACGGCGGTTGAAAGCCTGTTCGGGCTCAATGATCTTTCTGTATTCTTCCTGGGTTGTTGCGCCGATAACCGTAATCTCACCTCTTGCCAGCTCGGGTTTAAGGAGATTCGCAACATTACCTATGCTTCCCTTGGGATCTAAAAGGGTATGGATCTCGTCGATGAAAAGAATGGCTTTTTCTATTTTTTTGCATTCATTGATCACTTTTTTCAGTCGATCTTCTATTTCGCCTTTATAGGAAGTTCCTGCCAGCAATGCTCCCGTGTCCAGTTCCAGCAGGGTGGCATTTTTGAGCATTTCCGGAACATTGCCTTTGGTAATCTCAATAGCGAAGCCTTCTACCAATGCTGTTTTTCCTACTCCCGGCTCACCGATGATGATCACATTAGGCTTGCTTCTTCTGCACAGGATCTCTACCAGCATTCTGAGTTCTTTATCTCTACCGATAATATTTTCCAGCTCTCCTTTCCTGGCCTGGGCCGTCCTGTCTACACAATAATTTTTAATGGAAGGAAAAGAAGAGTCCATAAATTCTGATCCGTTCGTAAAAACAGATGGAAACTCACCATTTCCCGGCGCAGCAAAAGGAGTATCTTTTCTATACAGATTGAAGATCTCATGCTCTCTCAGGGGTAAAGATTTCAGCTGCTGCAATGTAAAAGCAACTTGTGGTTTCACAATAGCCGTTAGAATGCATATGGGAGTGATTTCGTCCAGTCCCAGCTTTAAGCGGATATCATCAGCTTCTTCCATAATATTGTCTACCCATTCATCCTCACCTACCTCATCCGGAAGATGAGTGGTTTTGGGATAATCTTCAATACGCACATCGGCCCATTCATAGAAATATCCGGGGTCTTTATCAATACTTTTCAGAAACTCATTCAGTCCGATGTCTTTATGCATCAGTGCCTGTAGGATATGCGGGCCTCCATAGGTGGCATTATAATTTTCCCTTGCTATGGATTGCGCGATATGAAAAAGCTGTTTTACTGTTTCGTTGGTTACTAGTACTCCCATTTTGTTCTCAAATTAATATTATATCTGTTGGTGACGGTGTTCCCGGACTATTGGATCAATTTGACTGAATAATTAATCCATAATTGTTGAATTTTAATTCTTTACTAAGATATTAAGTTTTTTTCACAACATAAAATATGTTTCATGAATGTAATCTGCCGGTGTCTTCCCAAACATATTGCTTACCAGTATATTCCAATGGTAAAAAAAGACCGCCTTGTATAGACAGTCTTTTCTATGAATGTTAATTGTTTATTGCTTAGTTAGTCGGCCATATACCATCGTAGGCAGAATTACCGTAATTGATCTTTTCTGCACTCACTACGAAGCTGATGAGCATATTATTGCTGTCTATAGCATCAAAGTCTACTTCGTGCTGGATCACATAGCCATTTTCCCAGGTCAAAGTAATCAGGGTACCTTCTTCATGGGATTTGTTAAAAGTGATCTCCCCTGTTGTAGGCTTATACTTTCCGTTCAATAAGCTTTCCAGGATGTCTGATTTTTCAGTAGCTTCCACTGTAAGTTTAATGATCGCGTTTGAAGGGTCTGATGCTACTCTACCGGATACATCTGTAGATCTGGATACGCTGTAATTCAGCTTTAACAATTTTTGACCCTCACCTCCGTTGAATTTTAAGATTCCTCTTGAATTGTTTGCCATGATTGTAAAATTTTAATCGTTAATAATATTTTGTGATTCAGTGATTGTATTACAAATATAAACCCGGTATTTTTTTCCCGAAAATTTTTGAAAACAATTTTAAAAATTTGTCGTATTTCTACGATTGGATGTCGTAATTCTACGACAAACCAACCTTCAGCAACTATAATAACAATCTATATTTCAATATATTAATCTAATTCCTCTATCAACAATTTCGTCGTACTTTTGACACTGTACCGTGACATATGATATTCAATGTCAGCTTTTTTTATCAGTCCGGTTTCTTTTTCAAGAATATATTTTCCATTAAGTCCCATATCTTTCTCTTCACCGGACGGTTTGTAATGCTGAATTAAGATAGTTTCACCGGGAACTTCAGGCTGTTCCGCTTCCTGGGCTATATTCATGAGGATATTATCATCCGTGAAAGACAATCTGTAATGGGATTTACCGTTTATAAATTTATTTCTCAAGGGAGCAAAATAGATTTTTATAAACAGATCCTGTTTCATTCTTTTACTGAACAGTCCCTGATTGAGAACCGCATATTCAAATTCCTCGATGTATATGCGGGAGTATTCACCGGGATAGAGATCCATAAGTTTTTCTTTGACAGCTCCAAAATCATCCAGAATCTTCTTGTCCGTATGTACGCTGATGACTTCTCCATCATTATTTGTTCTGATTTCAACAGGATTAAGGGATTTAATACATTCTTCTGCCAGATCCCCTACAATACTGTCATTTCTGTTATAAAAATCAAGCTTGGAAAAGTGAAATACATGTTCTCCATTTTCATATCCGATCCACTTCAGGGCAACAGTACAGAAAACGGAGCTTTCGGAGGTCCGTTCTTCATTCTGCTCGTTTTCTATGATCCCTAAGGTATATCTTTTATCAAGCTTCTCAGGTTTAAAAGGGATCTCCGGGTTTAGTGCCGGACTTTTGAAAGGAGCATCATTTCTGCTGTTATATTCTCTTACGGTATTGCTATCCGGGATCAGTAGTTTTTTCCCGGGAATCAGCCGGTCATTGATGTAATCCTCTCTTGCACATTTTTGGTTATGATATTCTATGAGGTATTTGGGGTTTTCTAATTTTATCTCCTCAGCGATACTTTCCAGCGTTTCTCCATGAAGTATAAAATGAACGATCATAGTTTTGTTTTTTGGTATCAGGCAATTTAATCTAAAATTTTAATATTCTTATAATCCCGATAAAAAACGTTCTCATTTTTTATTTACACATTCAGCTTTTTTTTCACTGTCGACCAGTGCACTGAAGATTTCATCATTGGACCTCTGAAGACTGACCCCGGGGTGAAAAGTACAAATCTGCGCCTTGTTATCCTGCCAGGATTCTACCTCATGTATGACTTTACTGACTATAAAATTATTGTTCTGATAGCTTACAAAGTAAATGTACTTATTTGTGCCTTTGGGGAAATCCGTTTCCACAGAAAATCCATTTCCGTTCTTTTTAATTTCAGATATCTGATTCCCGCCATCCTGGGAAAAGTTAGTAGATTTCAGTTTCAGTGCATATCCGTTGTTATCATTAAAGAAAACCAATAAACTATCACCTGTATTAGGCTTATTGCTGAAAACCTTGTCGTCTTTACCATCTCCGTTAATATCAAAGGATATACTGAAAAAGTCATCATTTTTAAGATAAGAATCCATATTTGTGATCTTCATGACATTAGCAGTACTTTGCCGGTCTTGTCCATTAAATACAGTGGAAAGAATAATCAGGCCTAAGTACAACATTTTCTTCATTCCGTTCAATATCAATAGCTAAAGTTTATTAAGTAATATATATTGATTTTTTATCGGTCAAAATAAAATTATTCTTCCTGTGATCATTTAATCTTTTTTAATGGCATTTCATTATTGCCCGGATTTATAAAGTATATGGGATCTCCTGAAATATAGTATTCATCATCAAGTTTTTCAATATAAATTATTCCCATCTCTTGATCATGAGGATTAAAGTTTATTCTGATCTTATCCTTTTCTACAAAATCACTTTTCAGGTTTTTATAGGTTGAGGCTTTGCTTCCATCACTTATATATTTCACCGTAATATTATCAAGTTTAATAATGGTGATATCAAAGCTGGTTTTTAATCCATCTCTGTTTTTTGCAGAAAAAGTATATTTACCAACCCAGTCTTCATCTTTCTGGCCCTGATCCGTATGAGACTGGCAAAAAATATTGATAAGAAGTATAAAAAAACATATAAGGGATGGAGTTGCTAACTTTGTTAGGACACGATTCTTATACTCTTTAACTTTAAGAGTA
>NZ_JBGCUR010000002.1:0-186171 GCF_041361455.1 Chryseobacterium gossypii
AATTATTACTTTTTATCACAAATTTATTTCTTATTCTTATCCCGAACTCGGGTTAATTAAACAAACAGGTCTTAACTGCTATTTCCAGCCACCTCCCAAAGCCTGGTAAAGGTCTATGGCGGCTTTCATTTTGCTGTACTGCGCATTTGAGATATTAAGCTCCGCATTCAAAGCGTTTACACTGGCATTCAATACTTCAAGGTAATTGGCCATTCCATAGTTTACCAGCTCCTGGGAATAATCCACCGAGTTTTTGTATGCTAAAAGCTCTTTTCTTTTCAGGTCGATATAGGAATCCTGAACAGAAAATACCCTGATGGCATCGGAAACTTCTTTACCTGCCGTAAGCACCGCTTTTCTAAAATTCAGATATGCCGCTTCCTGATTCGCCAGGCTCACCTCGTAATTGGTTTTAATCTGTCTTCTGTTAAGGATAGGCTGTGTAAGACCGGTCACTACATTGGCAAATAAGGAATTGACACTGAATAAATGATCAATGTCCACAGATTGTATTCCTCCGCTTCCGGTGATCTTAAGGCTTGGATAGAACTGCGCTTTTGCAGAATTGGTCAATTCAAAGGCATTCATCAGATTGTATTCCGCTCTCATCACATCCGGACGGTTGGCTAATAGCTGGGCAGGATATCCTAATTTCAAATCCACCGGAAGCTGCTGGCTTTCCAGGGTAGATCTTTCAATAGCGTGAGAAGGCTCTCCCATCAGCAGGCTCATGGTATTCTCAAGCAGCTGAATCTGTGTATCGATATCGATCAGCAGGGATTTTGCATTGAATACCAACGCTTCACTTTGCTGAACGGCCACTTCCGTTAATGTTCCGGATGCCTTTAAAGCTTTCGTGGTCTCCAGATTCTTTTCCCTGACCGCAATTGTTTCCGTGATAATCTTTTTCTGGGCATCAAAGGTCAGCAGCTGGTAATAGGCAGAGGCAATGGACGCTACCAGGTCGCTTTTTACTGCTTTATGAGCTGCTACGGTACCCAGGTACGTGGCCAGCTGTGCTTTTTCCTGAGCCTTCAGCTTACCCCAAAGATCGGCTTCCCAACCAATACTTGCCGTAATGTCAAACTGATTTACATATCGTCTTTCCCCGATAATCTGCCCGAATTGGGTATTGATAGACTGGGTTTGGAAAGTATAGTTCGGGCCCACAGAAAGAGTTGGCTGATAGGCTGCTTTGCTTTGCTTAAGATAAGCTTCTGCGGAAGTAATATTCTGAAGGGCTATTCTTATATCCAGATTGTTTTCCAGGGCCTTGGAAATATACCCCTGAAGCAACGGATCTGTAAAGATTTCCTTCCAGGAAACACTAGCTATATTGGTACTGTCTGTAGGCAGCATATCTGTACGGAAAAGCTTTTCGTCTGCTACATTCTTCGGCCTTTCATAATCTTTTCTCGCCATACATGATGAGATGGCGCCCAGTATGACCACTGAAAAAGTTATTCCTTTTATGATGTTTATTAAACTCTTCATTATAAAAAATTAGAAGTTAGAAATTAGAGACCGGAAGCCGATCATTGGATCTTGCTTCCGTTTCCCAATTTTTAATTTTACTCTGCTAAATTGATTTCTTCTTTTTTGATAGGTTTGATTTTTTCCTGTAATGTTTCAAAGATCACATATAATACAGGAATTACAAAGAGTCCTAAAACGGTACCTATTAACAATCCTATAGCTGCTCCTGTCGCAATCGACCTGTTCCCTACAGCTCCGATTCCGGTTGCCAGTACCAATGGCAGCAAACCAAAAATAAAGGCAAAAGACGTCATAAGAATCGGTCTTAATCTGGCTTTGGCAGCATTGATGGCAGACATCACGATTGTTTCCCCATGGTGTCTTCTCTGAATAGCAAATTCCACGATCAGAATGGCATTTTTAGCCAATAATCCCACAAGCATGATCAGGGCAATCTGGAAATAGATGTTATTTTCAAGCCCCATGATTTTCTGCCCAAAGTAGGCTCCCATAACCCCCAACGGAAGGGAGATCACCACAATCAAAGGAAGAATATAGCTTTCGTACTGTGCCGAAAGGATAAAATAAACGAAGATTAAACTCAATGCAAAGATCAAAATGGTCTGGGACCCGGAAGCTAATTCTTCTCTTGATAATCCCGTAAATTCAACCGCATAGTTTTGGTTCAGGGTCTGATCTGCTACCTGCTGTACTGCAGCGATGGCGTCTCCGGAACTAAATCCTGCAGAGTTAGCTCCCGTGATCTTCACCGAGGTGAACAGGTTATAACGGCTTACAGACTGTGGTCCGTAGGTTTTATCCAGCCTTACAAACTGGGAAATCGGTGACATTACTCCTGAACCTGTTCTTACATACAGCTCATTTAAATTGTCAATACTTTTTCTGTTTTCAGGAAGAGCCTGAACCATTACCCTGAACTGTTTACCATATTTGGTGAAATCAGCGGTATAAATCCCTCCGATATATCCCTGCATTGTACTCAGGATATCGCTGACGGAAACACCCAGTTGCTTGGCTAACGGAACGTTGATCGTCATCTGATACTGAGGGTATTTTGTATTGAATGAGGTTTGTGCAAATTCTATTTCCGGTCTTTCCATCAATTTTCCGATAAACTCATTCGTTTTGGCGTCCAGATCAGTATATTCGCCTCCCGATTTATCCAGAAGTACCATCTCAAACCCGGCACTGCTACCAAAACCAGGTACACTCGGAGGCTGGAAGAATACGATTTTTGCATCCGGTACTTTCCCGGAGATACCGAATAATCTCTTGGTGATATCTTCAGAGGTCTGGCCGTCTTTCTTCCTTTCCTCAAATGGCTTTAGTTTGATGAAGGCAAGACCGTTATTACTACCATTCCCTGATAAGAAGCCTCTACCCGTAGAGATGGTTACATTTTGAACCCCGGGGATCTGCATTGCACTTTTCTGAAGGGTTTTCAGTGCATTGTATGTCCTTTCCATGGAAGCTCCCGGAGGCAATTGCACATCTGTAAAAATAATTCCTCTGTCCTCGGTAGGTACGAAACCTTTTTTCATGCTTGTACTTGCCCAGTACAGGATTCCTGCCGTAATAACGAATATAACCAGGGTCACCCATTTATGTCTTAAAAGGAAAACGAATCCTCTTCCGTAACGCTCGGTTGCCGTTCTGAAAGCGATATTGAACTTATAGAAAAACTTCTGAATAAAGTTCAGTTTTTGATATTCCTGGTGATGTTCCGCATGCGGCTTTAAGAATAATGAACATAAAACCGGGCTTAAGGTTAAAGCGTTAACCGCAGAAATGACGATGGCCACGATCAGTGTAATCCCGAACTGCTGGTAGAATACCCCGGTAGGTCCTGAAATAAACGTCACCGGGATAAATACCGATGCCATTACCAGGGTAATTGAAATAATGGCTCCTGTAATTTCGCTCATCGCTTCCACAGTTGCTTTTTTAGCGTCGGCAATGCCATGTTCCATTTTAGCATGTACGGCCTCCACAACCACGATCGCGTCATCCACCACAATACCAATCGCAAGAACCAGGGCGAACAACGTTAATAAGTTCAATGAATATCCAAACAGATTCAGAAAGAAAAAGGCTCCCACAATAGATACCGGAACTGCAATGGCCGGGATCAGGGTAGATCTGAAATCCTGGAGGAAAATAAATACAACGATGAATACCAGGATGAATGCTTCAATGAGGGTGTGGACCACCTTGTCTATGGATGCTTCCAAAAACTCATTGGTGTCAAAGTTAAATGTATATTTTATCCCTTGAGGAAAAGTTCCTTCCGCTGATTTAAGATATGCTTTAATGTTTTTAATGATCTCCTGAGCGTTGGAACCCGGTGTCTGGAAGATCCCCATACTGATGGAAGGGTTGTTACCGTTTTCACCGATCCCTGTATAAGACTGGCCTGCCAGCTCAACCTTCGCAACGTCTTTCAGCATCAGATTCTGCCCATCGGCGAGAGACTTAATGATTATATTGTCATATTGTTCCTTATCATTGAATTTACCAACATATTTAATGATATATTCAAAAGAGCTTCCGCTGTTCTGACCGATAGAACCTGCTGCCGCTTCCCTGCTCTGCTCATTGATAGCATTAGTGACATCATCAGGTGTCACGCCGTACGCAGCCATTTTTGCAGGATCAAGCCAGATCCTCATGGAATAGTTCTTCCCACCGAAAACGTTGGCATCACCTACCCCGTTAATCCTTTTGATATTCGGAATAATATTGATATTAAGGAAGTTCTGAAGATATACATCATCCAAATCCTTATTTTCAGAATAGAAGGACATATACATCAGAGCACTCGTCTGCTGCTTCTGTGTAACAACTCCTGAACGGGTTACCTCACTCGGTAATAAAGGGGTAGCCCTGGCGACACGGTTTTGCACGTTTACCGCGGCAATATCGGGATCAATTCCCTGTTTAAAGAAGATCTGGATCTGGGCCGAGCCATCATTTCCGGCAGTAGAGGTAATATAGTCCATCCCTTCCACCCCGTTGATCTGCTCTTCCAAAGGAACTACAACACTCTTCATTACGGTCTCGGCATTAGCACCGGTATAGTTGGTTGAAACACTTACCGTGGGAGGTGCAATATCCGGATATTGTGTGACCGGCAAGGCAATAAGCCCCAAAATACCGAGTATAACAATCAATATTGATATAACGGTAGATAAAACCGGCCTGTTAATAAAGTTCTTTATCATTGTTAGAATTTCGGTTTTATTGATTGAACAAGACTATCCATTTTGACAGGTTTCGGCTTGACTGCGGTTCCGGACTTCAATCCTCCAATACCGGCTGCAACTACCACATCTCCTTTCTTTACCCCGGATTTTATCAAAGCCATGTTGTCGATTCTTTCGATCACATCCACCACTACATTTTTAGCTGTGTCTTTATCAACCTTGTATACATAAACAATTCCCTGTTGCTCATAAGTAGCGCTTTCCGGAACCACAAGCACATTGTCATACCTTTGCGGGAATCTAATCGTTCCGCTGTTTCCGTTGCTCAACAGCTTCTGGGCATTTGAAAAGCCGACTCTGAACTGTATGGTTCCTGTTGTTGGATCAATTTGCCCTGTAATGGCCTCAATTCTTCCTTTTTCAGGATAAAGGCTTCCATTAGCCAGCTGCAGCTCCACCATCGGAAGATTTTTAATCTTTTCAGGCATGGATGCGCCGGGTACTTTTTCAAGGAAATCGAAGTACTCTTTCTCATTCATGGAAAAGTATGCGTACACCTGGGAAGTATCCGAAATGGTCGTCAGAGGAGTCTGATCGGAAGGCCCTACGAGACTACCCACTTTCAGAGGAAGCTTTCCTACAACTCCCGAAATGGGCGCCCTGATGATGGAATACTCAATATTAGCTTCTACGCCTTTGTAATTGGCTGTCGCCTGCTGTCTGGCTGCAATAGCCTGCTGGAGCTGGGCCTGAGCCTGGGCCAGATTGGCCTGGGCAGTCTGAAGCTGAACATTACTGATGATATTTTTAGCAACAAGAGGTTTTAATTTATTCACTTCAACCTGAGCAGCATTTACCGCTGCCTGGGCAGCTGTAACGTTAGACTGGGCAGCGCCAATACCTGCTTTAGCGGCAGCGGCATTTTCGTTAAGGATATTGGTTTCAAGACGAAACAGAGGTTGCCCTTTTGTAACATACTGTCCTTCGTCTACCAAAAGTTGGGTGATATATCCTTGGATTTTTGCCCGTACATCATTATTTACCCTTCCCTGAATAGTGGCGGGAAATGTCTGATAGCCTACAACATTTTTAGTTTCTACAGAAACTACAGGGTAAGGCTTCGGGCCATCCTGTTTCGGAGCTTCTTTTTTGCAGGCAGTTAATGATAATGCTGCAATAGAAAGTATTATTAGCTTATTAGTCATTTTTATAGTTTATTAAGAGATTCCTGAATGTTTTTTATATTTTTATTTAAAAGTGATTTATAGACCTCAGTTCTTTCACTGTTGTCATAATCATGGTCTTTCCTGAAACTATCCAGATCGTCCAGCAGTTTTAATTCGTCTTTCATTTTTTGAACTATTTTTTCAAACCTTATCTTCTTATATTCGTCATTGATGAAGAAATACCGCTTCCTTTCGTCCATTTTATTGTGATCCACAATAAGCTGTGCATTAAGCAGTAAAGATAAACTTGTAGAAACAGAGCTTTTGCTTGCAGACATTACTTCAACAAATTCATCAAAAGTAACCCCCACTTTCTCAAAGTCAAAAAGGAGGTAGGCATAGATTTTGGAAGCTAAAGGCGGTATATTGAAAATTGTGCCATAGAATTTAACGGCATCCTGAAAAATTTTTTCGTCAATTTCTATATTTTTATGCATAAAATAAATCTCGAGCAAAGGTAAATATTAGTTCAGAACTAAACGAACAAACTTAATAGAGTTTATAAATAAACGGCGTTTTAAAAATTCAATGAAAACGGATTTAACTTTTCAGCTAAATGATAATCTTCTCAAAAGCTTTTCTTACACCATCTGACAAAACTACCTCTCCACAATAGGAATATCCTTTACTTTCCAGTATTTTAAGCATGGCTATATTATCATAGTTGGTATCCACCTTTATGCTCTGAATCCCGTGGATCCGGGTAAAATCTTCAATGTGGTCAAAAAGCTCTTTTGCCATTCCCTGTCCGGCAAATTTTTCGTTGACAGCCACCCGGTGAACAACAACAAACTCCCCATTGCTTAGCCATGCTCCCTCAATATTACTGTAAGCCGGCTCATCATTTAGGATCAGGGCGGCATATACTGCGATATCGCCATTCACTGTAAGCACATATCCAAACCCTTTGGCAATATCGCTTTCAACAGTTTCAAGATTGGGATAACCGTTCTGCCACTGTGTGCTCCCGTCCTTTCTTCTTCTTTCGATTGCCTGCTGCAGGATCTCCCAGATCAGATCTCTGTCTTCAGTTTCCGTTTTCCTTAGTTTAATTGTAGGATTCATGATATTGTGATTAAATAATAATTGACATTTTGAGTCAGAAATCAGGAGATGAAACATGTCTGTTTCATTTTCAGAATTTCTAACCTGATAACTAAAATGTTGAATTAAAAAAACCGAAAACTAATTAAAATTAATTTTCGGTTCGAAGTAGTAAAATTTAAAATTATGAAATTGTTTATTGATTTTCATTTTGCTGAAGATAAGCATCAATAATTTCAAATGCTTTCTTCTCATCCAATAAATCTACCATAACTTTTAGCGAGGTAGCCGTTGGCGTAGTTGTAAAAGTAAGGTAATTATTTTCAACTTCATTTTTTATTTGTGCATCGTCTAATTTGGATCTGATTAGCTGAATTTCTGAAGGATTATCACTTTCAAAAACTGATACTCTTGTACTTCTTTCCATATTTCTATCGCTTTTGAGTATCTAAAAATACGACCTTTTTTTTAAAATTACAAATCTTTGATTTTAAATTTTAGTAATGTTCTGCTCTATTTTGTCCAGAGCGAGCTGAATTTCTTCTTTGGTAACATTAAGGTGTGGCCTGAACCGGAGGGACTGATCACCGCAACCCAGAATGATGAGACCATCATTAAAAAGTTCGTCTCTCAACAGGTTTCTCTGTTCATGGGTAGGAAGGTCGATTGCACACATCAGTCCTCTTCCCCTTGCATTTGAAATTTTGTCCGGATATTTCATAGCCATTTTCTGAAGACCTTCCAGAAGGTATTCTCCCACTACTCTCGCGTTTTCTATAAGGTTTTCTTTTTCGATGACCTCCAGGATCAGCTGGAAGCGAAGCATATCTATAAAGTTCCCTCCAAATGTGGAATTGATCCTGGAGCTTTCTCTGAAAACATTGTTCGGGACTTCGTCAAATTTTTCCCTATTGGCCAGGATCCCGCATACCTGGGTCTTTTTACCAAAGGAGATGATATCCGGTTTTGCGGTAAAGTGCTGGAACGCCCACATTTTTCCGGTGATTCCGATACCGGTCTGGACTTCATCAAAGATCAGGAGCACTTCATTTTCATCACAGAGCTTTCTCAGTTCCACAAAAAATTCATCCCTGAAATGGTTATCTCCACCTTCAGCCTGGATAGGCTCGATAATGATACAGGCAACTTTATCAGGATTGGAAAGAATCGCTTCTTCTATGTGTATTAAAGCCAGCCTTTCATTTTTGATGGTTTCTTCCAGATTTTCCTCCGTGATCGGGAAGCTTAGTTTGGGATTAAGGATTCTTGGCCAGTCAAACATCGGAAAGTACTGATATTTTCTTGGGTCAGAAGTATTTGTAAGGCTTAATGTATAGCCGCTTCTTCCGTGGAATGCCTGTCTGAAATGGATACAGATCCCGCCTTCTATGTGAAGCCCTTTTTGAAAGTTTTTATGAGTTTTCCAATCGAAACATGCTTTCATGGCATTTTCAACGGCTAGTGCCCCGCCTTCGATGAAGAAGGCATACTGTAATTCTTCAGGAATAGCTACTCTTTCAAAAGTATCCAGGAAATTAGCATATTCTTCTGAATAAACATCTGCCAGTGTTGGCTTGTTTACGGCCATTTTTCCCAGCCATGCCGATTTTTCAACCAGGTACGGGTGGTTGTACCCTATGGAGGCAGAGGCAAACATAGAGAACATGTCCAGATACTCCCTGTTGCTCAGTTTATCATATAGCCATGATCCGTGGGATTTTTCCATATCCATTACAAGATCAAAGCCGTCTGCCAGAACATGTTTACCTACTGTTTCTTTTACTTTATTTACTTTTATGTCGATTGTATTGTTCATATTAATAAAATTTAGCGATAAATAGAATTGAAAGATCAGGAAATTCTGAACCTGAATTTCCTGGTTGGATTATAAATCAAATTTAATCCCTTGAGCCAAAGGTAGCTGAGTTGTATAATTTATTGTATTCGTCTGCCGTCTCATGTAATACTTCCAGACATCAGATCCGGATTCCCTGCCGCCACCGGTTTCTTTTTCACCACCGAAAGCTCCGCCGATTTCCGCACCGGAAGTCCCGATATTCACATTCGCGATACCACAGTCTGAACCTGCATGGGAAAGGAATAATTCTGCCTCTCTCAGGTTCTGTGTCATAATAGCGGATGACAAGCCCTGAGGAACATCATTCTGAATGGCGATTGCCTCTTCCAGTGTTTTGTATTTGATCAGGTATAAAATAGGTGCGAACGTTTCATGCTGAACGATCTCATAAGAGTTCTTCACTTCAGCGATACATGGCTTCACATAGCAGCCGGACTCGTATCCTTTTCCTTTTAAAACTTCTCCTTCAACAATAAATTTTCCTCCTTCCTTTTTACATTTTTTAATGGCTTCCTGATACTGATTGACGGCATCTGTATCGATAAGCGGGCCCACATGGTTGCTTTCATCCAACGGATTCCCGATTTTCAGCTGGCCGTATGCCTTAACCAGCCTTTTTTTCACTTCATCATAAACACTTTCATGAATGATCAGCCTTCTTGTAGTGGTACATCTTTGCCCCGCCGTTCCCACAGCTCCGAAAACAGCCCCTATAATTGCCATATCCAGGTCCGCGTCTTTGGAAATAATGATTGCATTGTTCCCTCCGAGCTCCAGAATCGATTTTCCGAAACGTTCGGCAACTTTGGAAGACACCATCCTTCCCACTCTTGTGGAGCCGGTGAAGGAAACCAGTGAAATTCTCTTATCATCCACCAGTTTTTGCCCGATCTCATGGTCTGCAACCAGAACACTTGAGATCCCTTCAGGAAGATTATTCTCCTTCAAAACTTCAGCCATGATATTCTGGCAGGCAATAGCGCAAAGCGGGGTCTTCTCAGACGGCTTCCAGATCGTTACATTACCGCAGATCCAGGCCAGAGCGGTATTCCAGGACCAGACTGCCACCGGGAAATTGAAAGCCGTAATGATGCCTACAATTCCCAGAGGGTGATACTGCTCATACATCCTGTGCCCGGGCCTTTCCGAATGCATCGTATACCCGTGAAGCTGTCTTGACAGCCCTACAGCGAAATCACATATATCGATCATTTCCTGAACCTCTCCCAGCCCTTCCTGTAAAGATTTACCCATTTCATAGGAAACCAGCTTTCCAAGATCTTCTTTATACTGCCTTAATTTCTGACCTAATTGCCTGACAATTTCTCCTCTTTTAGGTGCAGGAATCAACCGGAATTCCTGAAATGCTTTCTGAGCGGTTTCGACTACCTTATCATAATCACTTTCCCCGGAAGTTTTTATCTTAGCAATCAGCTGCCCGTCCACAGGAGAAAAACTTTCTATTGTTTTCCCCGAAGCAAAGTATTTTCCGCCTACTGAAGTTCCCTTATTCTCATCCTTGATTCCTAAATTTTTAAGTGTTTTTTCGATTCCAAAATCTTTAACTTTTTTAGACATAAATATTACTTTTCGTTTTCCCTAAAGTTAAAAATATTATGTGAAACGCAAAATTTTAATTTTTTAACACCTTTTTTATTTGGACTAATTATAAACATGCTTATCTTTGTGAAGTCATCCTTTGAATTTCAAAAATGGAACAGAATAAACCTGCAGAAGAAAAAAATTCCAAGTGGAAACAATGGGTTAAACGCTTTGGAATAGGCGGAATAATATTTTTTACGGTAAAAGGAATTATTACCTCTACCCTTATCTATTTTCTGGGTAAAAATTTCTGGAGCGTTATCAGCAATTATTTTACTGCAATATTTGATTAATTAATTGATATACAAAACTAAAAGCAGAGGAAACCTCTGCTTTTTTGTTTAAGTGACCATAAATTAAAAATCAGTATTTATTTTGTCCATTACCCGGGACACAATCTCATCACAGTAAATCAGGTTGAACTCAAAAATCTCTTCTTTAACATACGATCTCTCAATCTCTTTTCTCAGGTATGCTTTAGCCTGTTTACACGAACCTTTACATTACTTTCGCTGATTTCCAGGACTTCGGCTGTCTCCCGGACACTTAGCCCGTTAATTTCTCTTAAAGTAAAAGCCGTTCGGTAATCCTCCGGAATCCTGAGAAGGCTTTTTTCAATAATCGAACGTAATTCTGTATTCATTACCTGATCTGATGTTTCTGTATTATGAAGATCCGTAATAATCTGGCTGTTATTATCCAAAGATTCCATATGCTTTGTATACCATTTCTGCCTCTTATGAAAACAGCGGTTAAGCATTATTTTTGAAATCCAGGTCCGGAAAGACGACCGGTTCCCAAACTGACCAAGATGGGTAAATGCATCCATATAAGTCTCCTGCATCAGATCCTGAATATCTTCATGGCTAAAGTTATACATTTTTCCAATCCTGTACAGGTAAGGCTTATTCCGCCGGATGATTAATTCAAAAATCGCGGTCTCTTTATTAAGCACCTTTTCAATTAATTCCTGGTCAGTATATTTCTTTTCTGTTTTCATTGATCTACAGTGAATGCCAATCGTGTCATTGAATAGGCTGAAATAGCCATTACCAGATCCCTTACAGCAACATCAGCAAAATTCCAGCCAGCCAATAGCGTTAATGCGATTAAAACCAGCTAGGCTGAAACGATCAGGCCTCCGGTCTTAGGTCTTGTAAATACTAAAATTCCTGCAATAATCTCAATAATCCCCACAATCATCATGAAGGTATGATCCGAAAAAGGCAGCATATTGTGAATGGCAGGATTAATGTATTGTGACCAGTCACAAAGGATGTTTGTGAACTTATCCAGCCCTGCCGCAACAGGAATTATCGTAAAGGTAAATTTCAAAGTATTAAAAACAGGTTTAACGTTTTGTTTTAGTTGTGTAGCTTCCATTTTATTTTTTTTAAGTTAAAAACCATTACTTCTAAAACAATAGAGTAAAGCTGAAATAAAAAGGTTACAATTTATTTCAGACCGTTACTCTTTCTTTTTCCTTCCTGCATTGATCAAACTTTGATGGAGCAGATATTCAATCTGCCCGTTTACACTTCTGAATTCATCGTTCGCCCATTTTTCCAGGAGTTTATAGGTAGATTCATCTATCCTTATTATAAAGGATTTTTTGCCCTTTCCGGAAGAGTGGTGCTGAGTTTTTTCTGATTTCATTTTAATTCAGATGGCCCGATTCATCTTATTTTGAAACAACAAGACAAGATCATCAATAGAATCAGGGGTAATTTAATTATACAATGTTCCGGCGTTCAGGATCGGGGTTGCAGCTTTTTCGCCACAAAGAACCACCATAAGGTTGCTTACCATTGCCGCTTTTCTTTCATCGTCCAGATCTACGATATTGTCTTCAGAAAGCTTTTTCAAAGCCAGATCCACCATTCCTACAGCGCCTTCGACGATTTTAGTCCGTGCTGCCACAATAGCTGTTGCCTGCTGTCTCTGAAGCATGGCTCCGGCAATTTCGGACGCATAAGCCAGGTGCGTGATTCTGGCCTCCTGAATGATAATCCCCGCAGGAGCCAGGCGCTCTGACAATTCCTGTTCCAGGATCTTATTCACCTGATCGCCACCATCTCTCAATGTAATATCCGCATGCTCATCTTCAAGGTTGTCATAAGGGAAACTTACAGCCAGGTGCCTTACAGCCGCTTCACTCTGCATTCTTACATAATCCGTATACCGCTCCACCTCATAGGCGGCTTTATAGGTATCTCCCACCTTCCAGACGATTACGGCAGCAATTTCAATAGGATTCCCCATTTTATCATTGACCTTTAAGGTCTGGCCCTGCAAGTTTTCTGACCGGAGGCTGATCTTCTGCGAGGAATACAACGGATTAATAAAAAACAGTCCGTTTTCTTTCACCGTACCCACATACTTTCCGAAAAAGTTCAGCACCCTGGAATGGTTAGGCTGAATGATCATCAGTCCTTTAAGGAAAAAACAGAAAAGAATGAAGCTGATCAACGCCATGATCACAAAAGTAAAGCTTCTGTCAATTCCGATGATAAACAGGTACACGGAAGCGGCAAGCAGGATCAGACCGATTATCAGTGTAAGGTATCCTGACATGGGTTTTAATGATTTTTCCATAATATAGATTTTTAATGATATTATTTTGATATCATAAAGATATGAATAATTTGAATAGAAAAATATTTTTTACGGATATCAAGGAAGTCTGAGATCCACAATGGCATTATACGTATTGAACATATATTTCTTTTCTAAGCATTGAAATATAAAATCCCGGAACTAGTCCGGGATTCTGTATTGAATATATATGTTTTTTTACTTCTTGGTTAATATCTTAAATTTAAAATAAGAAGCTACTGCCAGAATCAGCATGGTGGAAAGCCCGATATATACCCATGCCGGCACCGGTACCGGATCTCCTGCCGCATAGGAATGAAGCCCGCTCAGGTAATAGTTTACCCCGAAATACGTCATTACCATCGAGCAGAATGCGAACATGGCTGCAACATGGAAAGCCCACCTGCTCCTCAATCCCGGAACCAACCGCATATGGACAACAAAAGCATATACCATGATGGATATGAAAGCCCATGTTTCCTTAGGATCCCAGCTCCAGTACCTTCCCCAGGATTCATTTGCCCAGATGCCCCCGAGGAAGTTTCCTACCGTCAAAGCGAATAGCCCGATAGTTAAAGACATTTCAGAAACAATTGTCAATTCCTTCAGAGTGGTATCATGATGCAGTTTATAGGTCCCTTTACTTGAAATGATATAAAATACCAGACAGATCACCGCAATAATCATTGACAGGGCAAAAAAGCCATAGCTTGAGGTAATGATGGCTACGTGAACGATAAGCCAGTAAGACTTCAGCACCGGTACAAGCGGTGTGATCTGCGGATCAAGAGCAGAGCCACCGTGCGCAAACCCCATCATAATCACCGCCACCATAAATCCGGCTGCGGGAATCAGTGCGTTGGAGTTTCTGTAAAGCAATAAGCCGGCTGTAATTCCCACCCATGAAATAAAAATAATAGCCTCATATCCATTGCTCCAGGGAGCATGCCCTGAGATATACCATCTTGCAACAAGCCCCAGGAAATGGAAGATATATCCGATGATACCTACCGCAATAATTGCCTTAATGATTTTATTTAAAATTTTATTCGGCCTGAATAGTTCCACAAATCCTAAAATCAGGAGCAGCCCTCCGATCAGGGTATAGAATATCAGCAATTTGAAATTGATGTTCATTTTGTTCATAAACACTTCCAGATCAACTTTGGACTGGGAGGGAACAACACTTTTGCCCCATTTTTGCTGATAATCTGAAAGCTTTTTCAATTCCACATCAGCTTTGGCCCAGTTGCCGGTCTGCTGTGCAGCTAACACTTCCGCAAAATAAGGTCCCATTACCTGCTGGGATTCCATATCCGGCTCAAACTTTTGGTCCAGCCAAGAATTCCAGGTATGGTTTGGATCATTTTTTACAGGAACTATTCTCATAAACTGCCCGCTGAAAAATTCGTTGAAAATCTGAACCCTTTCGTTGACAGCAATAACTTCCTTATCATAATTGGTTTGCTCGGCAGGCTTTTTACGGAAGGCCACATTATAATCATGATCAAGGATATAGGTAAGGTTTCCGTTGGCATCAGCCGGGAAAAGATTCATTAATGATGTGTAGCCGTCATCATTGGCCTTGGTTTTTTTCTTCAGCTCGTCACCCCCTTTTGAGCCTACCTTAATGATCGGAACCATTGTCCAGCTCGGAGTATCCGTATTGATGGACAGGAACCATTGGTTGGCTGTAAGAGATTTGCCATCTGATCCCTTAAACTCGTCTTTTTTGTATAGTTTTCTTAAAACATCGAGCGCCTCCGTATTGATGGGAACAATTCTTCCTTCAAAGTTTTGAACAAGGAGATATCCGAATTTATCAGCATGCTCCCTGGTGATCTTATTCCTGGCGATGATCTCATCGGGGGAAATGGTTCGCATTTTGGTTAATGGCGCAGCCAGGGAATTTTGTCTTGGTGCCACATTTCCTTTTGCCATTTCCGGAGAAGCGGCATGATCATGCTCCTCACCTTCCACATGGATGTGCTCCCTGCTTCCGTCCGTAGTTCCATGAGTTTCGATTTTCTGCCCGTTCAAACCTAAGCTTAAGACCAGCAGGACAACCATTGCTGCCTTCTTCTTATTGACATCGGAAAGCATTTTATTCAGCTTCCAGAAATGAGTCCCTTTCCAGAAGAAAATAAAGAACATTCCCGCAAATAAAAGCGTATATCCGATATAGGAAACCAATGTTCCCCAGAAATCATGGTTTACAGACAATACGGTCCCCATCCTGTCCGGATCAAAACTTGCCTGGAAAAAACGGTATCCTTTATGATTCAAAACGTGATTCATATAAATTTTATAAGGGGTCTGCTTTCCTTCATCAATAATTTGCACATGGCTTTCATAAGCACTTGGGGATGAACTTCCGGGATATGTTTCCATTACGAAATCATCGAGCTTGAGTGCAAAAGGTGTATTGTATATTTTAGGACCGAACCCGACCATGATGTTCAATCCATCCATGCTTACCTGTTTGAAAGCATTTGGATTTCCTTTTTCAACCGACAGATCCACCAATTGTTTCGTTTTTGGCCCCTGGATCTCTATAGTAAGCATATCAGGAACATTGGCATCTTTTTTCCTGTCTCCTTCAAAGGCCATCAGCCTGCCCTTTTTAAGTCCTTCAGGAACTACGAGCTTAAGATCGTTGATGCTATATAAACTCCTTAATACCAAAGGCTGGAACTCATCTTTTTTCGTATTCCCCGTCGCCTGCGTTGCCATGGTCATATAGCTTGCGTCAACAGGGGTTTTGATCAGTAGTTTTCCTCCATCATTTCTGAACTCCACAGCACCGTCGATCGCTCTGTTGAAGGTTACCAGGGTTCCGTTAATAGATTTGGCCTCTCCCGGCTTGATATAGATGTTTTGTCTTCCGGCCTGTCCAGTTGAAACCAGATGAAGATATTCCGTACCATTCTGGTCAGCAATCAGGCTGTCTTTTTTTCTCTGGATATATTCTTTGGCCGCTACTTTCAGCTGTTTTCCGTGGAAATCATAAGTAGCCTTAAAATCTTTATGTAATGGAGACATCAGATAAGGGATGTCCTGATAGTTAAGCACATCGCCGTTTTCTTCGATCTGGATCTTAAAGAAGTTTTTATCAGTCACTATTTCATTTGAAGTTTCTCCTTCCCTGATATGCATGGTGCCTTCAAAGCTGATATATCTGGTAATGGCACCTCCTATAAAGATGAAAACAAAAGCAAGGTGGAAAACCAGAACCGGCCATTTCTCCCTTCTCCAAAGCCTGTATCTTCCGATGTTACCTATAAAGTTTAAAATAAGCAAAAGCATGATCAGTTCAAACCACTTTGCTTCATAAATTAATGCTTTCGCAGTAGGAGTTCCGTAATCATTTTCTAAAAACGTAGCATAAGCCATCGCAAATGCATAAACCAGCAATAACACAGCCATCGTCCTGGTTGAAATAAGAATGTCCTGGAGCTTCTTCATGATTTTTTTACTTGACATGCAAAAATAAGGATGATTAATTAAAAGGTCGACAAAAAAAGCTGTTATTTGTCATTTAAAAGCATTGCAATCCTTATTTTGAATCATTCTTAATAAGTTATGATTTCAGAAAGAATTTTAATTAAAATTTTCCCGGTAATGGTTTTTTTTAACTTCGGAATGATCAATCAGATAAATTGTATTTTTAGGGTTACAGCCCTACAACAGACTTTCTATTTAAGCAAAAAGATTCTTTTTAATGTTGAAAAAACATTAAATTTGCCCACATTGATATTATGGATAAAAAGACACAAACAAAACAGCAGGAAATGCCTGAAAAAGGCAAAATATTATCTAAGCCCCGTATTTTTTTCGGGCTTACTTTCATTCTTTTCTCTGTAGTTCTCACTTTTTCCTTCATTTCTTATCTGATGAACTGGAAAGCGGATCAGAGCCAGGCGGGAACCATGCTTGACAAGGAAATTAAATCTTCCAATATTTTCGGGAAAGTAGGTGACTGGCTGGGGAATATCTTCATATTTGAAAGCATCGGCGTGGCCTCCTTTATCATTGCTTTCTTGTTTCTGGTATTCGGAATGATCATATTGAAGAAGAAAATGTTCAAACCCTGGAAAACCATCGGCCATTCACTATTCTTTATCTGTTGGCTGCCTATATTTTTTGGAGCAGTCACTAAAGGCCAGGGAGTATTGGGCGGTGTTTACGGCTATCAGATTATGGATACCCTTAATGCCATGATCGGAACCGTGGGGCTTTGGCTTGTGCTTGCCGCAAGTATCCTTTTATATTTTATACTGGAGTTCAATCTCCGTCCGAGCTCTATCAAGGCTAAGCTTAATGATATCAACGAAAATACGATAGGAAGGGTAAGATCCATGATTCCAAGCTCCGATGAAAATTTCCAGGCTGATGAGGAGCTGATGGAAGAGGTTCAGGACAGTCCGTTAAACGTTAAGGTAACAGATACTACCGATATAAAAACACCGGACCCGGTGGAGATACCAAAAGGATTCCCGGAAGTTCCTGTTTCTACCAACCTGGAGCCGATCACTACTCCTAACCAGACCTCATTTGAGGAAGATAAAAAAGATTTTTCGCAGCCTGTAAACATCAATCTTAATCCCAAGCCCGGCATTCCGGTTTCAAGTCCTGAAGAAGCTTTTGATATCAGACCTTCAGCTCCGGCAACTCCTTCCACACAGGAAAACATTAAATTCAATGTGGAGGTTGCTCCGGTGGTGGATATCCTGGATGATTCTGAAAGGAAATCCCAGGAGCTTGTTGAAAAGCATGGGCTTTATGACCACAAATTAGATCTGGCCGGGTTCCAGATGCCTACCGTAGATCTTCTGAAGGATTACGGAAGTGAAGAGATCTCCATCAATAAAGAAGAACTGGAGGAAAATAAAAATAAGATCGTTGGTCTTTTAAAGAACTTCAATGTAGGAATTGCAGAAATCAAAGCTACTATCGGCCCTACGGTCACCTTGTATGAAATAGTGCCGGAAGCGGGGATCAGAGTAGCTGCGATTAAAAAATTGCAGGATGATATCGCCCTGAATCTTTCTGCTTTGGGGATCAGGATCATTGCACCTATGCCGGGAAAAGGGACTATCGGGATCGAGGTTCCCAGAAAGAATCCTACCATGGTTTCCATGCGCTCGGTAATCGCCTCGCAAAAATTCCAGAATACAGATATGGACCTGCCTGTAGTTTTCGGGAAAACAATTTCCAATGAGATCTTCATGGCTGACCTGGCTAAAATGCCTCACCTCCTGATGGCGGGGGCCACGGGGCAGGGAAAATCCGTGGGTATCAACGCTATTCTTACCTCTCTACTTTATAAAAAACATCCGAGTGAACTGAAGTTTGTGATGGTAGATCCTAAAAAGGTGGAACTTTCCCTATACTCAAAAATTGAAAGACATTACCTGGCCAAGCTGCCGGATGCGGAGGAAGCGATCATTACAGACACCAATAAAGTAATCAATACTCTGAACTCTCTCTGTATCGAGATGGACACGAGATATGACCTCCTGAAAAATGCATTCTGCAAAAATTTAAAGGAATACAACAAAAAATTCGCTGAAAGAAAATTAAATCCTGAGAACGGGCACCGCTATCTGCCGTACATAGTTCTCGTAGTGGATGAGTTTGCCGATCTGATCATGACGGCCGGAAAAGAGGTTGAACTACCGATCGCCAGGTTGGCCCAGCTGGCCCGGGCAGTAGGTATTCACCTTATCGTTGCCACCCAAAGACCTTCTGTGAATGTGATCACGGGGATGATCAAGGCCAACTTCCCTGCAAGGGCTGCATTCCGTGTGATTTCCAGCGTGGATTCCAGGACGATCCTGGATTCACCGGGCGCTGATCAGCTGATCGGTAAGGGAGATATGCTGTATTTTAACGGAAATGAAATATTGAGGCTCCAATGTGCCTTCGTAGATACCCCGGAAGTAGAAAGGATCGCCGAATATATCGGTGAGCAAAAAGGATATTCATCTGCCTTCCTTCTTCCTGAGTATGTTTCCGAAGATTCCTCAGGCTCAGTTGCAGCTTTCGATCCTAATGAAAAAGATGCTTTGTTTGAGGAAGCGGCGAGGATTATCGTTTCCACCCAGCAAGGATCCACCTCCATGCTTCAAAGACAGTTGAAGCTCGGATATAACAGGGCCGGAAGAATTATGGACCAGCTGGAAGCCAGTGGCATTGTAGGCGGATTCAACGGAGCCAAAGCAAGAGAGGTTCTGATCAGTGATATGCATTCCCTCGAGCAATTCCTTGAGGATCTCAGAAAATAAGTACAGAGATATCAATACCAATCCGGATAACCCGATAAAAAAACCCTTTAAACGTAAATCTTTTGTTTTGTAGGACAGTTTGTCCTTTGGAACAGTTTTTGAAAAGATTTGCGCGGATAAGTCCTAATGGCCATCGGGTATTTAACTTTTAGTGTCTGGAAATGTCTAAATATTATTAAATTAAAAAAAATGAAAAATATTATTTCAAAAATCATATTGGGATGCTTTATAGCAGGAGCAACCGGATTGATGTATGCACAGAAAATTGATGCAAAGGCGAAGAAGATCCTGGATGATGTTACAGCCAACTATAATTCCAAAAAGAATTCCTATTTTAAATTTTCTTTCGGGAGCGGCGTCAACGGCCAGGTTACCAAAACGGAACCTGGGATCTATTATGCTGCCGGAGATAAATATAAGCTGAAAATCATGGATACGGAACAGATTTTTGATGGAAACAAAATCTACAACATTAATGCTGAAGATATGGAAGTAACGATCGCAAAGCCTAATGGAAGCAGCACCATGTTCTCCCCTATCAACTACCTTTCCACATACAGAAATGATTATAATGTGGCATATAACGGTAAGAAAATGGTAAACGGCGTTAATGCGGATTTCATCAAACTGACTCCGGTAAAGTCGAACGGGATAAAGTATGTCTACCTTTTTGTGGATTCTGCAAAAAAGCAGATGGTAAAACTGGAGCAGCACGGAAATAATAAGGATGTTGCCGTGATCGCCATCAAAGAATACAAGGAAAACCAGAACCTGGATCCTGATATGTTCACCTTTGATAAGAGCAAGTACAAGAATTACGTTATTACAGAGCTTTAACAATAGATGGCAACTGGCAGCCAGCCCGCCGTTCTACCCTATCATAAAAAATTATAAAATATAAGAGCCACAAGAACAACTTTGTGGCTTTTTGATTAATTTTGGCGAATGTTAAAAATACTAGACCGATATATCATAAAAACCTTTTTTGGGCCATTTTTCTTTATATTCAGTGTATTGTTTTTCATCTTCATTGTAAACATCATCTGGGTCCAGCTAGGACAGTTTATGGGAAAAGGATTAAGCTACTGGCAGATTCTTAAGCTTCTTTTTTATCTGGGAGTAAGCGTGATCAGTATGGTTTTGCCACTCACTATTCTTCTGGCAAGCATCATGTCTTTCGGCGAATTTGGAGAACGGTACGAGCTGGCTGCCATGAAAGCCGCAGGTATTTCCCTGACCAGGGTGATGATCCCTCTGCTGGGCGTTACCACTATTCTGTCTATCATGCTTTACTTCTTCTCTAATAATATTATCCCGGATTTTCAGAGAAAAGCAAAGAATATGCTTTTCAATATCGCACAGACCAAACCCGCCCTGAATTTTACCCCGGGTCAGTTTATCGACCAGATACCCGGCTATATGGTGAAATTTGATAAAATCTATGGTGAAAACGGAGAAAATATTGAAGGGGTCTTTGTTCATAGGAAAGCCAGCACTTATGAAAATCAGCAGTCGATTGTAGCGGAAAAAGGAAAGTTTGTTCCTGCCGCCAATAAAAATTTCCTGAAGCTGGTTCTGTATAATGGCTATATATATGAAGACAATTTTGCGGGAAAGGGAGAGAATGCACGTCTAAAACAGCCTGATCAGGCAATCAAATTTGATACACTGGTTTCACACTTTGATGTCAGTGAGATCATCAACAAAGCTATTGAACGGGAGCAGATCACGGATGATTATCGTTTTCAAACCTATAATCAGCTAAATGAAACCATAGTTAAAACTAAAAAGGATAATGGAAAATTCCTGGAAACCGTCACCGGTGAAGTCCTGAATCAGGCCAACTCCCTGGTAAGCTATATGGACAGGAATAAATCCAAGGCTACTCCAAAAGCCCAGGTGAAGCTGGACACGGTAAAAACCGACAGGAAGCTGGAGATGATCTACAATGCCTATAACAGGCTGGATAACCTGAAAACAACAGCTGAAACTAAAAAGGGTGATATTGCACCCAACTTGAAATATTTCAGCAAAGTTGTTATTTATCAGCAAAGGATCGTTACTTACTCATTCACCTGTATCATTTTCTTTTTGATCGGTGCCAGCCTGGGGTCCATTATCAGAAAAGGAGGAATGGGACTCCCGGTAATTATCGCTATTATTATTTTTATCATCTTTTATATTATTAACGTAGGAGTTGAAAATATTGCATGGACCGGCAACATGAATCCTTATCTTGCAGCCTGGGTTCCTAACATCATCCTCTTCCCTTTTGGGGTCTGGATGACTTACAAGGCCCTTACGGATTCTCAGTTATTCGATGCCGAAAAATACAAAGCTTTCTTTAAGCCTATTACAAAACGGTTCTCTAAAAATAAAGAGCATAAAAGATATCAATAAAAATCCGGAACTTCCGGATTTTTTATTGTCCGTTCTTTCTTGCGCAATATGGACATCACCATAATATAAAGCCTAAGATCTAGGTGGATATAATCAGACCGGCATTTGAGTGCATGCCCTGTCCTGTCTTCTGAGCTAATGCAAAAAAACGGCCCCAAAGGAGCCGTTCATTATATTTTTTAGCCAATTACACTTTCATGATCTCAGCTTCTTTTGTTTTGAGATGATCGTCACAAAGCTTTACATATTTATCGGTAAGCTCCTGAATTTCTGCTTCCACTCCTTTGATCACATCCTCAGAAACACCCTCCAGCTTCTTCAGATCCTTTAATCCGTCCTGTCTGGCATTTCTCACGGTCACTTTAGTTTGTTCCGCTTCAGCCTTTGCCTGCTTGGCGAGCTCTCTCCTTCTCTCCTCTGTTAAAGGAGGTACGTTTAGGATGATGTTTTCGCCATTATTAGAAGGGGCAAAACCCAGATTAGAATTAATGATAGCTTTTTCAATAGCATTGATCGCTGTTCTGTCCCAAGGTTGAATAGAAATTGTCATGGCATCCGGAACAGAAATGTTGGCAACCTGGTTGATGGGGGTCATAGCTCCGTAATATTCCACCATAACATCCTGAACCATGGTTGTAGAAGCACGTCCTGCCCTGATTTTCTGAAATGCATGTTCCAGGTGTTTGATAGCTGCATCCATGTCCTGCTTTACAGATTCTAATATAAGATCTAATTCTTCCATTATATATTCAAAATTTGATAAGTTACACATTCATTAAAGTTAAGAATTGATAAATAACAAGAAGCAGTAAGCAACAGAAGCAGGCCTTATCTCATCTTCCTCTCCGGTTATCTTACCAGCATTATACATTATAAATCAACTAAAGTACCAACCTTTTCGCCTTCTATGATTCTTTCCAGGTTTCCTTCCTTATTCATGTCAAATACAATAATAGGAAGTTTATTTTCGTGGCTTAGTGTAAACGCCGTCATATCCATCACTTTAAGGTTTTTCTCAAAAACCTCGTCAAAAGACAAAGAGTTATATTTTACCGCGTTTTCATTTTTCTCAGGATCACTGTCATAGATACCGTCTACTCTTGTTCCTTTTAAGATGACATCGGCCCCTATCTCAATAGCCCTCAATGTAGCAGCTGTATCTGTGGTAAAGTAAGGGTTTCCGGTTCCTGCTCCGAAAATTACCACACGGCCTTTTTCCAGGTGCCTTACCGCACGTCTTTTAATAAAAGGCTCTGCCACTTTATCCATTTCAATGGCAGATTGTAATCTTGTTTTAATCTCTGCATCCTCTAAAGCCCCCTGAAGAGCCATTCCGTTGATCACCGTAGCCAGCATTCCCATATAATCTCCCTGCACCCTATCCATTCCTTTGGCAGCTCCTGCTACTCCGCGGAAAATGTTTCCTCCTCCAATCACAATAGCAACTTCACAACCTTTATCCACTACTTTCTTTATTTCTGCCGCATATTCCTGTAGCCTTTCATTATCGATACCATATTGCCTGTTTCCCATTAAGGCTTCGCCACTGAGTTTTAGAAGGATTCTCTTATATTTCATCTTTTTATATAAATAACTTTTTAATTGGATAGTTCCCTGAAATTTGATTTTGCAAATATAATCATTAAAAATATTGCTTAAAGAAAAATATTTGAGCAGAAATAATATCAGAAATATTTTGAAAAGTACGAAAAAGGATTATTTTTGCATTAATTATAAATTGAATTGAGGAAAATTATCATTTTTTCATTATTTCTATCAGGAATTGTTTCTTATGCGCAAACAGGAACAAATGTTTATCCGTTTTTAAACATACCTGTATCTGCGAGGCAGGCCGCTTTGGGAGGAGATGCAATTACGATAAGAGATTATGATGTTTCTTTTGCCATTGCCAACCCGGCCCTTTTGAATAGAGATTCAGACAAACAGCTTTCTGTGAACGGGGCTGCCTATCTTGCAGACTCTAAATACGGAACCATCGCTTTCGCGAAAGATTTTGATAACGGCCACATGGCCACAATCAATGCCCGGTATATGAGCTACGGGGATATCCCGAGAACCGATGAAAGCGGTTTTGAAAACGGAACCTTCTCCGCTTCCGATGTCGCCATCGGAGCCGGTTATGCCTATCAGTTTGAAGAGGATTGGACCATTGGGGGAGGAATTAATTTCATCACTTCAAAAATAGATAATTATACCTCTTCTGCCATTTCGGGTACGGCAGGGATTACCTATCATAATAAAAAGACTAAGGAAGTTGCCTCATTGGTTTTAAGGAACTTCGGGTACCAGTTCAAATCTTTCAACGGAACCCGAGAAGACCTCCCGTTCAGGATAGATCTGGGATACACCAGAACCCTTACAGCTATTCCTCTCGCGATAACCATCACGGCACATGACCTTCAGAAGTTTGATATCTCTTCGGAATATAATGTAAACGGCCAGGAAGTAAATGTAGGCAGGAAAATTGCCGATCACTTTTCCATCGGGGCAGAGCTGTTCCCTGAAAAAGGCTTTAACATCAGACTCGGCTATAATGTAAGAAGAGGAAACGAGCTTGCAGTAGCAGACCAGAGAAACTTTTCCGGCCTTTCCGCCGGCTTTGGAATTAAAATCTCAAGATTCCGTCTGGACTATGCCCATGTGAGATACCATAACTCTTCAAATGTCAATCAGATAGGAATTTCCGTAGATCTTAGCGGACACCGGGGAGAATAACGTTTCCCCTAATTAATTTTTCTTTGCCCTTGATTTTTTAAAAAAAATCTTGAAATTTGCGGTATGAAAAAACCTGTAATTGCCATCGATGGGTACTCGTCTACCGGAAAAAGTTCAATATCCAAAGTCATTGCTCAGAAACTGGGCCTTATTCATCTGGATACCGGAGCGCTTTACAGGGGAGTTACCTGGTTTGCATTACAGAATTGTACTGCTAAAGACGGCTCCATAGACCTTAAACAGCTTTTCTCTTCATTAGGTCAGATCGAGCTTGAGTTTAAAAATGATCACGGAGAATTGATCCTTTACCTTAATCATATCAATATTTCCAAGGAGATCCGCAGCAATGCAGTCTCCGATAACGTAAGCCTGGTGGCCAAACAAAAAGAAGTAAGGGATTTCTTGCTTCAGTCTCAGCGTTCCCTGGCAGAAAAAGGCGGGATTATTATGGATGGACGGGATATAGGAACAGTGGTCCTTCCCAATGCCGACTATAAATTCTTTCTCACCGCCAGTATAGAGGAAAGAACAAAAAGAAGATATCACGAACTATTGACCTTAGGCATAGAAACCCATGAACAGCAGGTAAAAGAGAACCTTATCGAACGTGATAAAATTGACAGCGAAAGAGAAATAGCCCCGCTTAAACAAGCTGAAGATGCCATCGTTATTGATAATACAAGCCTTACCAAGGAGGAGACCATAGAGAAAATATTATCTCACATCAAAAAGATTTAACATTTTTTAATAGGCATACCGCCCTTTTGGTATATTAATTGTAGCCATATCTACTGTAAAAAACTAATATTTAATTAATACTAAAAAAACGAAAAATGTCTAGAAAAGCAAAAAATACAGCAGGTATATTGGCAGGACTTCTTGCAGGTGCTGCAGCAGGTGTAATACTAGGAATGCTTTATGCTCCGGAAGAAGGAAAGGAAACAAGAAAGAAGATTAAAAATAAAGCTAACGATCTTAAAGACCAGGCTAAAAACAAATATGGGGAAGTTTCTGAAAAAGTAAAAGACCAGTACAGCAACATTTCTTCCACTTTCAAGGAAACAGCCAGCAATGTAGCTCATACTGTAAAAGAAGGCTATGACAAGTACAAAGATCAGATCGTCTCTAAGACTACAGATGTAGTAAAGAATGTGGAATCTGAGCTTAATGATATGAAATAATATCTTTAATTATTCTATTATAAGGAAATTATAAAAGGGACTTTGTGCATGAAAGTTCCTTTTTTTGTAACTTTAAAAAAAAACAATGATAGAAACTTTAAAAGAATATGTTTCCAAGAGAATCGACCTGCTGAAAATAGAGGCAACCGAAAAATCTTCCCTTTCCGCAGGACTGGTTACTTACTTTGTCATATTATTGGTTGCTTTTGGCTTTTTCATTATTCTGTTTAATTTTGGAATCGCCTTCCTCATCGGAAAAGCACTTGATAATACGGCCTATGGGTTTTTAATTGTTGCCGGATTTTATTTGCTAATGATAGCTCTTGTTGTTACTTTTAAAAAGAAAATTGTAAACTCTGTAGCAGATCAGGTTATTAAATTTTTAAATCATTAAACTATGGGCAGAAATTATGAAAGCTTGGAAGAGCTGAGAAGAAAGAAGAAATTATTGAAAAATGAAATCAATGATCTTGAAAGTCTTCTTACCTTTAAAAATACGAAGGAAAGTTTAAGTGCGTTTACAAATGGTTTAACAGACCAGTATCTGCAGGAGAAAGTAGATGAGAATGGTGAGGAAAAAGTTGTTCTCAGAAAAGATATCATTGCCAAACAGGTCACTTCGGAAGTAAAGGATCTGCTGATCAGTAAAAATACCGCTATGGGCATTGCCAATTCTGCATTTAAGGGAAATGCCGTGGATGCGCTTATCAAACTGGGGGTAACTGCAATAGTGGGAAACTATGTAAAGAAAAATATCAAAAGTCCCAACTGGAAAAAAAAGCTATTGGGAATAGCCATCATTTACCTTGCTCCCATCGCTTTAAAGGTAGTAAGAAAAAAACTGGAAAACTATCAGAAAAATAAAAGCGTCTCAAGTATGGAGCAGCTTATTTAAGGAGCTATGATACCTCTTTAATCTCTGATATCTGGATTTTTACTTCCTGACCCTGTCAGAAAACAGCTGCCCCAGGATGATTCCCGCAGCCATTGAAACGTTCAGACTTTCCGTAGACTGTGATCGTCCGAATCTTGGAATACTGATATTCTTCTGAAGCAATTTTTCAGTTTCCGGGCGTATCCCGTTTCCTTCATTTCCCAAAACCAGATTCAGCTTAGCGGGTTTTTCGAACGCATAGATGTTCTCCCCTTCCATATCGGTCCCTATATTTATATTCTCTGATTCTGAAAGATATTCTACAAGATCAGTATAAACCATATTTACCCTTGTGAATGAGCCCATACTTGCCTGAATCACTTTAGGATTATAAAAATCAACGGTATCTTCGCTGCAGATAATCTGCTCTACTCCGAACCAATCTGCAAGCCTGATTATGGTTCCCAGATTTCCTGGATCCTGGATCCCGTCCAAAACCAGTTGTATATTCTGATCTTCAATTTTTTCCTCCCTTTTTAGGTGGCAAACCGCTACAGAATCTTTAGGATTTTTCAGAAAACTGATTTTTTTTAATTCATTTTCAGAGATATGGATAACCGGTGCATCCATACGGCCTAATTTTTGCGGATCGGTAGAGAAAATTTCTTTAATTTTAAAATTAGAATTAGAAAGTTCACAAATGATTTTATTACCTTCAACCAAAAACAAATTGTATTTTTGTCTGAACTTCTTCTTGTCTAAAGACTGTAAAACTTTTATTGTATGAGCTGTAAGCATTATAAGAATTCTCCTCAAAAATATTATAAAATTATCTCATTTGCAACATTTGTTGGTCTCCTTTACGCTTGTAGTACTACGAAGAAAGTTCCGGATGGGGAATTTCTGCTTACCCGAAACAATTTCGAATTTGAAGATAAGAAGACACCTTTTGATAGTGAATTAAAAGGATATGTACAGCAAAGGCCCAATAAAAAACAGTTTCTTTTCATGCCTTTGGGGCTATCGTTTTACAATGCAGCCGATCCAAAGTATGATACCATTCTTAATGAGTACATGACCTATCCCAATGAAATGAGAAACCAGCAGCTGAGAGATTCTCTTTTCATAAAATACAACATGAAAAGCAGCATAGGAAAAAGCCTGTTTTTAGACCGTCTGTACCATAACTGGGGCTCTCCTCCGGTGATACTGGATCAGACAAAAACAGAAAAAGGTGCGGAATCCATTAAGAAAAGGCTGGTATACCGGGGATACTGGGATGCCGAAGTAAAATTTAAGCATACGCTGGATTCTGCTGCCAAAAAGGCTGCGGTTACCTATTTTATCACCCATAAGGATCCCACCTATATTAAGGAATATTACTACAATATCCCCGATCCGAGGATCAAAAATATTTACCAGCAGAAAATCGCCGGAACCCTTATAAGATCAGGACAGATCCTGGACCAGACAGTTCTGGAAAAAGAAGTGGCCCGGATTAATGATATTATGAAAGATTACGGATATTATAAATTCAATAATTTCAATGATGAGATCTACTTCGTGGCCGATTCCCTAAAAAGCAGGAAACAGGTTCCTTTGACGCTGGAAATCCATAAGGACTCTATCGATTCGCCCTATAAGGTTGCCACCATAGGGAATATTGATGTAGCTATCGTGGACCGCGCCAGCGATTACCCGAATAATACGGTTAAAGACAGTTTAAGAGGAATCAGATTTCACAAGGTGGATAACCAGTATCAGACACGGTCTATATGGAGAGCCATAACGGTAGGACCCAAGCAGGTTTATGATCAGAAGAAACTGGATCTTACAAAGAGGAACCTTTTATCCATGAATAATTTCAGTATCCTGAAGGCAAAGGACTCCCTCAGAAGGGGTGGCGATACGGCTCCGAATGACAGCATCATTGATGTAATGTACGTCCTGCGGCCGCTTCCTAAGTATGAATTAAAGGTGGGAACAGACGTTAATTATTCCCAGCTGCTAAATCTGGGGATTTCCCCTTCTATTGACCTGACAACGAGGAATGTCTTTAATGGCGCAGAGAACCTTTCAACAAGTCTTGCAGGAACTTTCGGTTCCATAAGAAGTACCAAAAATATTGACAAGAGGGTCCTGGCTTATGAAATATCCGCTCAGGCTTCTCTCAATTTTCCGAGGCTGCTGCTGCCGTTTAATTATTATAAACTGATCCCGAAAAGATACAGCCCCACCTCTTCCATTGTCTTAGGGGCAGCCATTCAGAATAACATCGGATTAGGAAGAGTGAATTTCAATACCGGATTAAACTATTTTGCCACGGTAAATGACAAGGTATCACACCGCCTGACCCTTTTCAATACACAGCTAAGTTTGACCAAAAACAAGGCTGCTTATTACGACTATTTTGTGAATGATAACGAAATCAGGAAAGAAATATTCGATAATTATTTCCTGTATAATCCTGCCGTGGCGCAGCAGTTTAATTCCGGCGAGCTAAGCATAGATGAAGTATCTCAGGAAATCATAAATGACTCAAATTATCACAGCACCCTGAACCAACATGGGGTGGATCTTTTAACAGCCTTTACGGGAACGCTGATCAATAAAGACAGACAAACACAGGATGTTCTTATTTCTTCCATGATTTACAATTTCGTATACAACGAAATCGGGAAAAAAGACTATCCGAATGCTTTTTATTTTAACGGAAAGGTAGAGCTTGCCGGAAACATTTTAAGTATTTTTAATCAGAAGAGGGATGACGGAGGTGTGGTTATCAGCCCCCAAAGAACAATTTTCGGGGTGCCGTATGCACAGTTTGTGAAATTTGATTTTGATATACGGAAATATTTTAAATTCTTCAACAACCAGACGCTGGTCCTTCGTCAGTTTATCGGGGTGGGGATTCCTTACGGAAATTCTTCTACCATGCCTGTCATCAGGTCTTATTTTAATGGAGGTTCCAATGATATCAGGGCGTGGGTTGCTTTTGGAGGATTGGGGCCTGCAGATTCCCAGGTAGATGAAAGGGTCCGAACCTATATGACGGACAATGTAAAACTAACCACTAATATTGAATACAGGGTCCCGTTCAATGATATGTATGAGGGAGCCTTATTTACCGATATCGGAAATACCTGGAGCCTCCGTAATTATAATGACGGCTATAATGATGAATTTAAATTCAATAAGTTCCTGGGGCAGGTGGGTATCGGCAGTGGATTCGGTTTAAGGGTAAATATTGCTTATATCACTCTCAGACTTGATCTGGCCTATAAAATCTATGACCCCAACAAGCCTGACGGCGAAAAATGGAGGTTCAGAAACATCCAGCCGTTCAAACCAACATTGAATATCGCCTTCGGATATCCTTTCTAATCGGGAGAGATCCCCAAAGCAAAGTAAACTACAGCAACCGTTCTGGCAAGGATCTCCCTGAACTGGTTTCTGTAGTAGCTCTCCGGTTTTGTAACGTCCTGAGCATCAAAACCGAGGGCATTCATATTATTGTTTCTGGCAAAAAGCAATGCACGCAGGTTATGAAACCCCTGAGAAACAATGATCACATTATCTTTCTTATAAACATCCTTACAGCGCAGGATGCTTTTGTAGGTATTAAAGCCTTTCGGGTCCTCAATGATAATGTCTTCAGGAACCCCTTCCTGGTATACCAGGTAATTCTTCATGGCACCGGGCTCATCATACCCTTTGCTTTTTTCACCACTTACTATGATCTTTCTGATCTTTCCATGATGATAAAGCAGGGCAGTAGCATCCATCCTTTTTGTAAAATAAGGGTTGGACATCCCCGATCTCATTTTGGGAGATGTACCCAATACCAGTGCCACTTCCCGAGGAGGTATCTTAGAGATCTTGGTATACGTTCTCCCGTTGGTAAGGGCAAAGACCCAGGCATTAGCCAGGCATATCAGTAGAACGCCGGCTTCTATCGATAAAAAAATAAGTTTAAATATGTTTTTTACAATTCTCAAATGAGATCAAAGTTAAGCTTTATTTTTTTGCTTTTGGCAACAGACATACAGGCCAGTATATGGCCTCTGGCCTCTTCTTTTTCCGTTAGATACTCATTTTCCAGCAACTCCACTTCTCCTTCTTCCAGGATGCATTCACAGCTTCCGCAGATCCCTGACTTGCATGAATACGGCACGGGATATTTTTGGATCAGCAGCTGTTGTAAAATCTTATCCCTGTTGTCCGGAAGCTCGGTCCGGTATTCTTTTCCCAACATTTTAAACTCCACCTCTACATTTTCAATCAGCGGAAACTCTTTCTCTATAGGATAAATATCGTCATTATACTCTTCAAAAAGCTCGAAATGAATATTCTTTTTCGGAATACCATGATGGTAGCAGGCATTGGCCAGCGCCTTGATCATATCTCCTTTACCACAGATCAGCACTTCATCCACAGCATCCCATATGGTAGATTCTTCATCCGTATCATCCAGGTGCAGGATCTGGTTGATAATTAAGCTCAATTTCTTTTCATCCAGTCTTCCATAAAAAAACTGATCGGCAGTTTTTTCCTGTGAGAAAAAATAAAAGATCTGAAGCCTTTCTCCACATTTCCTTGCAAGATTATCCAGCAATTCCCTGTAAGCCAGCTCCTGTGAATTTTTGTTTCCGTAAAACAGGAACAATCTGGTCCTTTTCTCATTATGAAGAATGTTTTTCAGGTGACTAAGAATCGGAGTGATCCCTATACCCGCAGCAAAGGCTACAATCGTTCTGAACTCACTGGGCTTGGAAACCAATGTAAACCTTCCTCCCGGTTCGCTTACCAGAAGCATGTCCCCTTCTTTATAGTTTCTGAACAGCTGAGCCGTATCTCCCTCAGACGAATTGATCTTTATTCCCAGGCATATCTTATGCTCGTAAGGAGCGGAGGTCATTGAATAATCATTAATCACCTCTTTACCGTGAGACTGAAATTTTATACTTACAAACTGACCTGCCTCGAACCTGAAATTCTTTTGCAAATCCTCAGGAATTTCAAATTCCAGAGAAAAAGTATTTTTGGTCAGTTCTTCCTTTTTCGCTATTTTTAACCAATGAAACTGCGTCAGTTTCCCTTTATAGATTTGTTGTTCCATACTTCAATTCAAAAATAGATAAAAAATAATTTATGAAGAAGATAATTTTATCCACGCTTATCCTGTTCGCTCTTTCCGGTTGCAAAAAAGAAAGCCAGAAAGCTGATGATCTGACAGCTTCTCCGGACTCTGCTTCCATGGTGGAAAACACAGATTCTGAGAATGCTACCTATGCTTTACCTGAGATTGCCCCTGAAAATATCGGGAAATATTTGGCCCAGAATAATGATACATTATATGT
This sequence comes from Chryseobacterium gossypii, assembly GCF_041361455.1. Classification (NCBI taxonomy): domain Bacteria; kingdom Pseudomonadati; phylum Bacteroidota; class Flavobacteriia; order Flavobacteriales; family Weeksellaceae; genus Chryseobacterium; species Chryseobacterium gossypii. The sequence goes on from NZ_JBGCUR010000002.1 coordinate 31,864, forward strand.
TACCAATTTTTTCGCAACCTGGTGTGGCCCATGTATAAGAGAAATTCCTCATTTTAAGAACAAAATGGCGGAATTAAAAGGAAAACCCGTAAAATTCACTTTTGTGAATCTGGATGAAAAATCAGACTGGAATAGCGTTGTAAAGAAGTTCACTGATGAGAACGGATTATCCGAAAATACCGTTTTACTGGACGGGAAAAGGCTGGACCAGAACTTCTTCCCTAAAAATTTCCAAAAATGGGACGGAGGGTCTATTCCTTTCACTTATATGAGAAAAGGGAACAAAACTGACGAATATTTAGGAATGATGACAGAAGATGTGCTTACTTCAAAGATCAACTCCTTCATCAAATAAACTTACAGCAAGCATTCATTCAGATAATGTCTACTAAGTTTAAAATCCTGTGTTTATTTTTTTTAATCGCAATTATTATATCCGTGGTTTTGAATCTGAATACAGGATTTCTGAATCTGAATCTCCAGGATTTTTTCGGAAATTCCGCCAACAACCAAATTGCAGAGATCCGTACCAACCGTGTGCTGGTAATGTTGCTGGCGGGGATATCCATTCCTTCTTCCGGTTTTCTGATGCAGGAATATTTCCAAAATCCGCTGGCCGGACCTGACATTCTGGGGATCACTTCAATTGCCAGCTTATCTGTGGCTTTTTACATTTTTCTCTCCTATGATATTTCTCTTCCGGATTTTTTACAGAACAGCTTCCTCAGCTTTTCCGCTATTCTCGGAAGCTTGGCACTGATGCTGGTCTTGCTGTCAATATCGAAACGGCTTCAGGATAGATCTTATCTGATCATTTTCGGATTCCTGGTTTCCGCCCTGGCAGGAGCTGTTGTTTCACTGCTCCAGTTTTATGCTGAGAATCAAAGCCTGAAAAACTATATTTTATGGTCTTTCGGAGCCAATAATATGGTGACCAGAAACCAGATTTATATTTTATCCATCCTGGTTTTAGCGGGACTATTGATCTGCTTTAAAACCATAAAGCCGCTGATAGGGAGTTCTCTGGGAACTTCTTATGCTCAAAGTTTAGGCGTAGATATTCAACAGCTGAAAGTATTGATCATTGTAGCATCATCCCTCCTCTCCGCCTCTGTTACAGCATTTTTAGGACCAGTACTTTTCATAGGAATTATTGTTCCTCATTTCTGCCGGATGATCTACAACCCGGCAAAGCTCTGGCAGCAATGGATACTGAACATGCTTTTAGGCATTCTGATGATGATGTTGTTTTCCGTTGTGGCAGAAAAGACCCGGATTCCCCTGAATGTGATCAGTTCTGTTTTTGGCATTCCGGTTATCCTGACAATGCTGCTGAAAAATAAGGCTATATGATGTAACGGATATAAAAAATACAGTTTATCGCTTACGACCTTTTTAACGGACTTAACTGCAAACAGACATAAAATATTGAAAGCTATGCACCTGCAAATCAAACAAGCCAGTATCGGATATCATCACCATAATATTTTAATTTCAAATGCCAATGCAGGGCTGGATTTAGGTGATGTATGTCTGCTGATCGGAAATAACGGTGCCGGAAAGACTACCCTCATCAGGTCTATTTTGCATCAGCTTCCGCTATTGCAGGGGGAAATTCTGATCCGGGAGAAAAATGTGAAGAGCCTTTCCGTTAATGAAATTGCAGAAAATATTGCTGTAGTCTTTTCCAAATCTGTCATTCCTCAAAATTATACTGTCGAAGATCTGATCTCATTAGGTAAATATATCCATTACCCTTTTTATTTTGAACTGAAAAAAGAGGACAAGGAAGAGGTTTCGGGAATTATTGAGGAACTGAACCTGCATCAATACAAGCATACCCCTCTTAAAAACCTTTCCGACGGAAATCTTCAGAAAGCCTTTATCGGAAGAGCTTTAACGCAAAACTCGCCCGTTATCATTCTGGATGAGCCCACTACTCATCTGGATGAGAAAAACAAGATCATCATCCTTCAAACACTCCGTAAGCTGGCTAAAGAACAAAGTAAACTGATCCTTTTTTCCTCTCATGACTGGCGTCTGGCCAAGGAATTTGCCGACAACATCTGGTATGTGAAGAATAACCGCCTGTTCGCCGGGATCGTTGAGGATATTCTTCTCCAGCATGAGGAACTTACCAATGCATCATTGTTCCAGGTGAATGAGAATTTCGTGGCCCCGGGCATTTCTGCCCCGCCCATCTACAAAGAAATGCTGTATTCTTTACTTCAGAAAAATTTCCGGGAAGATCTTTCTTCCTTAAGCTTCCGGTTTCAGAATGATACCTGGATAATTTCCAAAGATACTATAACATACCAATGCGGATCTTTTGAAGAAATTATTAATTTCATTAGAAACATTCATTAATTCAGCTATTTCATTGCTTATTTCACATATTATGCATGCATAGTATTATGCTTGTCATACAATTTAATCATTTAAATATTAGTTAATTAACAAAATTTAACGTAAAAAAATATTATGCATGCATAATATTTACTAAATTTGATAAAAACCATTAGAGTAAAAAATGATGGATAACAATAAGGAAAAAATAGAAAATGTAGATTTAATTTTAAAGCAGACCTGGCTGGCGGTATCCAAAATGTACTCGGAGCTGGCCCAGGAACATGATTCTACGGCTGTTCAGGCCCTTACTCTTCTTAAGATTGATCCTAAAGAAGGAACAAGAAGCACGAATCTTGGTCCCAAAATGGCCATAGAGCCAACGTCTCTCACCAGGATCATCAAACTCCTGGAAGACAACGGATATATCTATAAGGAAAAAACCACCACCGATAAAAGGGAGGTGATCATTAAGCTTACGGAAAAAGGACTGAACTCCAGAAACCTTTCAAAAGAGGTTGTCGTGAATTTCAATAAGAAAGTCATGGAAAAAATTTCTTCTGAGAAAATGGAAATTTTCAAGGAAGTAATGTTCGAAATCATGAAAATCGCCAATGATCTAAACAATAGAAAATAAATTAAAAATGAAAAGAAGAATCAAACATGTAACGGTTCTCGGTTCAGGAATTATGGGAAGCGGTATTTCAGCACACTTCGCCAATATCGGTGTGGAAGTGTTACTTTTGGATATCGTTCCTTTTGAATTGACTGAAGCAGAACAGAAGAAAGGTTTGACCAAAGAAGATAAGGCCGTAAGAAACAGAATTGCAGCCGAAAACTTTGAAAAGCTCAAAAAAGCAAGCCCTGCCCTGCTCTATTCTCCAAAATTTGCGGACAGGATAAAGATAGGGAATTTTGATGATGACTTACAGAAAATAAAAGATACCGACTGGATCATCGAGGTGGTCGTTGAGAAACTTGATATCAAAAAATCTGTCTATGAGAAAATAGAACAGTTCAGAAAACCGGGAACCCTCATTTCTTCTAATACTTCCGGAATCCCTATCCATTTGCTGACAGAAGGAAGAAGTGATGATTTCAAAAAATATTTTGCGGGAACACACTTCTTTAATCCCGTAAGATATCTTCCGCTGCTGGAAATCATTCCTACCAGCGATACGCTGCCTGAAGTGATCGATTTTTATATGAATTACGGTGCCAGGTTTTTAGGAAAAACGACAGTTTTAGCCAAAGATACACCCGCATTCATCGCCAACAGAATAGGAGTTTTTTCTATGATGGATCTGCTTCATAACGTTAAAAAATTAGGTTTAACGGTCTCCGATGTGGACAAATTAACCGGCCCGGTGATCGGACGTCCGAAATCAGCTACCTTCAGAACCGCTGATGTTGTCGGCCTGGATACACTCGTCATGGTTGCCAACGGCGTGCGTGAAAGCGGAGTAGAAAAAAATGATTTCTACAATGTGTTTGCTCTTCCGGATTATATCCAGACCATGGTGAGCAATAAGTGGCTGGGCTCAAAAACAGAGCAGGGATTCTATAAAAAAGTAAAAAATGCGGAAGGAAAATCAGAAATTCATGGATTGAATCTTGAGACCCTTGAATATGAGCTTCAGGGTAAATCCTCGTTCCCAACTCTGGAATTAACCAAAAATATAGACAAACCGATAGACCGGTTTAAGGTGTTGATCGGTGGTAAAGATAAAGCCGGTGAATTATACAGAAAATCTTTAGGCTCACTGTTCGCCTACGTTTCACATAAAGTTCCTGAAATCTCGGATGATATCTATAAAATAGATGATGCCATGAAAGCGGGTTTCGGATGGGAAAACGGGCCATTTGAGATCTGGGATGCCGTAGGTGTTGCCAAAGGTGTGGAATTAGCAAAAGACGCCGGCTATGAAGTTTCCGACTGGGTGAAATCCCTGGCAGAAAAAGGTGAAACCTTCTATAAGGTGAATGATGAAGGCCAAAGCATCTATTATGACAATAATTCGGGGAATTACAACAATATCCCGGGACAGGATGCCTTCATTATCCTGGATAATATCAGAAAGACCAAAACACTCTGGAGCAATTCCGGTTCCGCTATCGAAGATCTGGGCGACGGCATCATCAATTTTGAGATCCGCTCAAAAATGAACTCTCTGGGAGGCGAAGTTCTTGATGGTCTGAACAGGGCCATTGATCTGGCTGAAAAAGAATATGACGGCCTGGTGATCGGAAACCAGGGAGCCAATTTCTCCGTAGGTGCTAACCTGGCAATGATCCTGATGATGGCTATTGAACAGGATTGGGATGATCTGAATATGGCCATCGCCTATTTCCAAAAATCCATGATGAGAGTACGCTACTCGTCTGTTCCTGTTGTGGTGGCTCCCCACGGAATGACCTTGGGTGGTGGCTGTGAAATGACCATGCATGCTGACAGGGTGGTTGCAGCTGCCGAAACTTATATCGGCCTGGTAGAGACCGGTGTGGGAGTAATCCCCGGTGGTGGCGGTACCAAAGAACTCACCTTAAGAACTTCAAGGGAATTTCATAAAGATGACGTTAAAAATAACAGGCTTCGTGATGCCTTCATGAACATCGCCATGGGTAAGGTGGCCACTTCGGCCTATGAAGCATATGATATGGGAATTCTTGAAAAAGGCAAAGATATCGTTGTGGTAAATAAGAACAGACAAATCGCAGAAGCCAAGAAAATCGCGAAATTATTGGCAGATCAGGGATATACCCAGCCTGTGCCCCAGACCGTAAAAGTTTTAGGTAAAGACGCATTGGGGATGTTCTACGTAGGAACCGACCAGATGCTTACGGGGAACTATATTTCTGAACACGACAAGAAAATTGCGGATAAGCTGGCTTATGTAATGGTAGGCGGTAATCTGTCTGAAGAAACCGTAGTAACCGAACAGTATCTGCTGAATCTGGAAAGGGAAACCTTCCTGTCGCTTTGCGGAGAAAGAAAAACTCTCGAAAGAATACAGTACATGCTGCAAAACGGAAAGCCGCTCAGAAATTAATTTGTACAATGTCGGTGCTAAAATGTAAAGCTATTGGCATACACAACTGCCAGTTCCCTAACATTACACCAGCTTACTCTTTCGGATCTGAAACTCAGATTAACTGCCAATTTAGATTGGGATTTCCGGAAGAAGGACGATTTTGAATGCATTACAAAATCAGACATGTTCAAACATAATCAATAAATTAAAGCAAACTATCTAATCTACGTACATTGTCATTTTGCATTGTACATAACATTTTCAAAAAATGAAAACAGCATATATAGTAAAAGGATACAGAACAGCGGTAGGAAAAGCACCTAAAGGATCCCTTCGCTTTACTCGTCCGGATGTAATGGCGGCAACAGTTATCGAAAAACTGATGGCTGATGTTCCGCAATTAGACAAAAACAGGATTGATGACCTTATTGTAGGGAATGCAATGCCTGAGGCTGAACAGGGGCTGAATGTGGCTCGTTTGATATCTTTAATGGGCCTGAACACTGACAAGGTTCCGGGCGTTACCGTAAACAGGTATTGCGCTTCAGGAAGTGAAGCCATTGCCATTGCTTCGGCCAAGATCCAGGCCGGTATGGCAGACTGCATCATTGCGGGAGGAACGGAAAGCATGTCCTTCATCCCAATGGGAGGCTATAAGCCTGTACCTGAGCCCGATATCGCCAAAACCAATCCTGATTATTATTGGGGAATGGGCTACACTGCGGAAGAGGTGGCTAAACAATATAAGATCACAAGAGAAGAACAGGATCAGTTTTCCTTTGAATCCCACCAGAAGGCTTTAAAGGCTATTGCGGAAAATAAATTCGCCGGTCAGATTGTTCCTGTTCCGGTTGAATACACTTACCTGGATGAAAACCAAAAGATCCAGACCAGGAAATTTGATTTCACTGTAGACGAAGGGCCGAGAAAGGATACTTCCCTTGAAGGCCTGGCCAAACTGAAGCCTGTATTTGCCAACGGAGGAAGCGTAACCGCCGGAAACTCTTCACAGATGAGCGATGGAGCAGCTTTTGTGATCGTAATGAGTGAGGAAATGGTGAAAGAACTCGGATTGCAGCCGGAAGCCAGACTGGTTTCTTATGCTGCTGCCGGACTTGAGCCGAGAATAATGGGTATGGGACCCGTATACGCCATTCCTAAAGCACTGAAACAAGCCGGTCTGGAGTTAAAAGATATTGAACTGATCGAATTGAACGAAGCATTTGCTTCCCAGTCGGTTGCCATTAAGAAAGAACTGGACCTTAATCCTGAAATTTTAAATGTCAATGGCGGAGCCATTGCTCTTGGCCACCCTCTGGGATGTACGGGAACCAAATTAACCGTTCAGCTGCTTGACGAAATGAAAAGACGTGGCAATAAGTACGGCATGGTTACCATGTGCGTAGGTACAGGCCAGGGCGCTGCAAGCATATTTGAACTACTCTAGAGAAGAGAGAAGAGACTGATGGAAGCATAGCTTCAAAAAGCTCCATATTGGAAGTGAGCCAGAAAATGTGTATTCCAATTGCTTCAACATCGCAGAAAGCTTAAGAGCTCAAAGAATTCAATAGCTTTCCCGAGATCAGTCTTGGTTCTCTTTATGATTACAAACTCAAATAGTAATCTCTGCAAACAGAAATTATTTTGAAGTCTCTAGGAAAACATTGAAAAAAAAATTACAGAATTACAGAGAATGATTCCGGCTTTCAGAAAACTTAACATTTTAAAGTCTTATTCTTTTCTCTTTATTCTTTCATCTTAAAAAAACAGAACAACATATGGCTACATTAAAAGGTGGAGAATTCCTGATTAAGGAAACTCCTGCAAAAGAGATTTTTAGTCTTGAAGAGCTGAGTGAAGAACAAAAAATGCTTCGGGATTCGGCAAAAGAATTTATAGACAGAGAAGTGGTTCCACAAAAAGAACGTTTTGAAAAGAAAGATTATGCCTTTACAGAAGAAATAATGCGTAAGCTTGGGGAAATGGGAATGCTGGGCATTGCCGTACCCGAAGAATACGGTGGTCTCGGAATGGGCTTTGTAACAACCATGCTGGCATGTGACTACCTTTCCGGAGTTACTGGCTCGTTAGCCACCGCTTATGGAGCTCATACCGGAATCGGAACACTTCCTATATTACTTTACGGTACAGAAGAACAAAAGAAAAAATATCTTCCGGATCTGGCCGCCGGAACAAAATTCGGGGCTTACTGCCTAACTGAGCCGGATGCCGGTTCTGATGCCAATTCGGGAAAAACCAGAGCAAAGCTTTCTGAAGACGGTAAACATTATATCATCAACGGACAGAAAATGTGGATTTCCAATGCCGGATTTGCAGATACCTTCACCTTATTTGCTAAAATTGACGATGATAAAAACATCACGGGCTTTGTCATCAACAAGTCAGAGCTTGAAAACCCGGGAAGCCTGACCTTCGGGGAAGAGGAACATAAACTGGGAATTCGCGCGTCTTCTACCCGTCAGGTTTTCTTCAATGACATGAAAATCCCTGTAGAAAATCTTTTAGGGGAAAGAAACAACGGATTTAAAATCGCGCTGAATGCACTGAATGTTGGACGTATCAAGCTGGCAGCAGCCTGTCTGGATGCACAGAGAAGGATACTCAACCACTCTATCCAGTATTCCAATGAAAGAAAACAATTTGGAGTTTCCATTTCATCCTTCGGAGCTATCAGGAAAAAGATCGCTGAAATGGCCACCGGAGTTTTTGTAAGTGAATCAGGATCTTACAGGGCCGCTAAAAACATCCAGGACAAAATCGATGAACTGGTAGCCGGTGGAATGAACCATCAGGCTGCTGAGCTGAAAGGGGTTGAGGAATTTGCAGTAGAATGCTCGATCCTTAAGGTTTTCGTTTCAGACCTGGCCCAGCATACGGCCGATGAAGGGATCCAGGTTTACGGAGGTATGGGATTCTCTGAAGACACCCCTATGGAAGCTGCCTGGAGGGATTCAAGGATTTCAAGGATTTATGAAGGTACCAACGAGATCAACAGGCTCCTGGCTGTGGGAATGCTGATCAAAAGAGCGATGAAGGGAGAATTAGACCTGTTATCTCCTGCCATGGCAATCAGTAAGGAACTAATGGGTATCCCATCATTTGATGTTCCTGACTACTCCGCATTTATGAGCGAAGAGAAAACCATTATTGCCAACCTTAAAAAGGTATTTTTAATGGTTTCCGGCGCAGCTCTTCAAAAATATATGACGGAAATTGAAAAGCAACAGCATTTATTGCTTAATGCCTCTGAAATACTTAACCAGATTTATATGGCAGAATCTGCCGTGCTGAGAGCTGAAAAACACTTCTCCCCTGATTCCGTAGAGGCGGCAATGGCCCAGCTGAATCTTTATAAAGCCGTTGAAAAAATTACTGCGGCAGCCAAGGAAGGAATCGTATCTTTTGCCGAAGGCGATGAACAGAGAATGATGCTTTCAGGGCTAAGAAGGTTTACCAAATATAGCAATCATCCTAATGTAGTGGCACTAACTGAAAAAATTGCTGCCCATTATATTGAAAAAGGAGCATATTAGTCTTTATAACATAGAGTTTGATTTGAAGCGTCCCCATTTTGGGACGCTTTTTGCTGTTTCTAGCAGATAATGTTTAATTTTATAAAAATAAAACGATGAAAGTATTATTAATCATTATGATGTTGATTTCCGCTCCGGCCTGGGCCCAAAAGAAGCCGGAACAAAAGAAGTCTGACACGTTAAGAATGACCGCTCCTAAAGACACCCTGTCTCCTGACAAAAACAAAAGGGGGACCTTGGATAAAATGCCTGTTGTAAAACCCAAAGACTCATCCATTTATTCGGGGTTAAAAGAACCTAAAAAAGATAACTCAAAATATAAGATCCTAAATGCAACGCCGCCGAAAAAATCAAAAAGTGAACCCAAACCTGAGCAGAAAAAGCAAAAATAAAATCTGAGCCCTGATATTCAATAATGTTTCAGTGACAGTCAGATCTCTGATTCAGCCACGAAACAATTTGTTAATATAATTATTACAAATAAAATCTGTCAAATGCCTTGATATTTTAAGGCATTTTTTATTTTTGTAAGACTATATTAATTGAATGACAAAAGAAGAATTATTAAATAAAGCTATAAAAATTGCGGATAAAGCTCACAAAGGTCAAACGGATAAATACCATGCACCCTATATTGGCCATGTAATGCGGGTAATGGAATACGGGAAGACAATAGATGAAAAAATTGTAGGGGTATTGCATGATGTGGTAGAGGATCATCCGGTGGAATTCAGCCTTGAATATCTCAGAAGCGAAGGATTCCCGGAATACATTTTATTTGCAGTCAGCTGCCTGACCAAATTTGATCCTGATGAGGATTATGATGATTTTATCAGAAGAACGGAGAGATCTCCGCTCGCTGTTGCCGTAAAGCTGAATGACCTTCGGGATAATATGGATCTCAGAAGGGTTAACAGGGAACTTACTCCGAAGGATATCAAAAGATTTAACAAATATCTGAAAGCTTACCGCTACCTGATCGAGAAATATTAATAAAAAAACACATGACTAATAACCTTCCCAAAATTTCTTCAGCTTATAAATCTAAGCTGACTTCAGCCATTATATCCGTATCCGTATTCTTTATCATCTATCTTATATTGATCTTAATTTCACTTCTGCTGATTTTTATGTTAGGCTATGGAGCGGTGATGATTTTAAGTATCAAGGTGACCTATATAAGCATCATTGCCGCTCTCGGGTTATTCAGCATCGGTATTTTTGTATTTATTTTTTTAGTGAAATTTATTTTCAGGAAGAGCAGGCATTCCACCAGACATTTAATAGAAGTCACCCGTGGCCATCAGCCGGAGCTTTTCAGGATCATTGATGAGATTGTTGCCGAAACCAGGGTGCAGGCTCCAAAAAAGGTATTCCTTTCACCGGATGTAAACGCCAGTGTAAGCTATAACTCCGTTTTCTGGAGTATGTTTTTACCGGTAAAGAAAAACCTTACGATCGGGACAGGCCTGATCAATTCGACAAGTATAGGTGAGCTAAAGACGATCCTGGCACATGAATTCGGACATTTTTCCCAAAGAAGCATGAAAATCGGCGGATATGTTAGCCAGGCCGAAAAGATCATTTTTGAAACAGTTTACAATAATAAAGGATACGAAGAATTTATTTTAAACGGCTCCGGTTATGTAGTATTTAAATTTGTCGGCATGATCTCAATGGGGGTTATCAGCATCTTTCAATACGTATTGAAGGGTGTTTCCAGCTTTCTTTTTAAAAATCATGCCTCGCTGCAGAGAGAAATGGAATATCACGCTGATGCCATTTCCACCTATGTCACCAATCCCGGGGAACAGATTTCCTCGCTACTGAGAATAGAATTAAGTGATGCCGCATTAAACAGCTCTTTTAATTTTTATACTGAAAGCGAACAGGAATATGTGCCGCAAAATCTTTATAAAAATCAGACATCATTGATGAGGATCTTCAGTGAAAGAAATAATCATCCATACGTAAACGATCTTCCTAAGGTGGATGTAGAAGACCTTACCCGGTATAACAAATCCAGGATCGAAATTGAAGATCAGTGGGCATCCCATCCTGATATCAGCAAAAGAATCGAAATGATCCGGAAGAATGAAACCAAAAACAAACCGGAAAATCATGAGCTCGCGAGGAATATCATCCGCGGGTTTGATCAGATCTGTGAATCAATGACTCTAAAATTCCTGGATTGGTATGAAATTAAAAATTCGGGCGAGATCATTGATGATGAAAAATTTGTGCAGCTTTATCATGAAAAGCATCCTTATCAAAGTCTGAGCAGAGACTTCAACGGCTATTATGAAAGACATAATCCCGTTCTGGAAGATATTGAAGCCATACTGGCAGAACCCTCCCCTGTTCATGCCGGGGATTTTTTCAGCGACCAAAAAGTTTCTCTGGTCTACGAAATGGCAGGTATTGAAAATGACCTTCAAACGCTCCAGTACCTGGTTGCCAATCCTAAATTAATTAAAACATTCAAATATGACGGAGCACTTTATAAGGTGAAGGAAGCTAAGAATCTGATTCCCGGGCTTGAAAAAGAATTGGAGAAAGTAAAGTTGGAGCTTGCCGGTAATGATAAGGACATTTTCCGTTATTATTATCATAAAGCCGGCCGGGAACACAAGGAAACCCTGCTGAATAAATACAGGAAATTCACCGTATTGGACAAAGAGTTCGATGAATTTCAGAGCTCCATCAATGAATTTATCAACTGCCTGCAATTTATGACCGTTACACTTCCTTTTGAAGAGATCCGTAAACACAGGGCTACCTTATTAAGGGAAGAAAAGCCGTTCAAACAAAAGATCAGCCATTTTCTTGAAGTTTCGGGGTACAGGGAATTTCTGACAGAAGATAATATATCCGCCCTTCAGGAATTTGTAAATTCAGAGTATATTTATTTTAATAATGACCATTACATTCAAAGAGAGGTGGATTCAGTATTCACCGTGGTAAAACAGTATCAGGAGATCATCAATAAATCATACCTTGATTGTAAAAAAGATCTGCTTGATTTCCAGTCCGGTCTGGATGATAAAGCCTTCTAATCGGCGCCCGGGAAATCATATGTTTTGGTATGATGCCCTGTTCCGTCAATATTGATATTCAGGGCAAGATATACAAAGTGAAGGTTTCTGTTTCCTGATGCTTCAAATTCTCTTTGCCACAGGTAGCCTGTTACAATTCCGAAATAATCATCTATCTGGTATCCGAAGCCTCCATATATCCTGTTTCTTGCAAAAGTAGGCTTCATAGGCGTTACAAAAAAGATCTCATCATAGGTATTGGCAAAAATGGTCCCCGGCTCCACCGTTTTGGAATTCAACGGAACTGTAATGTTCAGGCGGTAACGGTAACGCATTCTTTGAGAGGTTTTATCAATATTAGGCTCATAAAACCAGCTTTTTTCCACTCTGAAACGGTTTTCAAACTTTACAATACCTTTCTTAAGGTCGATCACATCCTGCAACCAGACCCTGAACTCTTCTTTACTCAGATCATGATTCTTATAATTGACATATCTGCCGAGGCCGATAAAAGGCTTATGGTTCTTGGTGAGATTATAGCCAAGTCCGCCTTTTATTTCATAGTAATCAGGGTAAGAATATTCTTCATTGCCTCTCAGCTGTCCTTCGGCATAAAGGAAAAATTTGGGATGAAACTTATAGGTGAGTGTTATTGCATTGAAGCTGGAAATATGTTCCTGGGCTTTAAAAAACGTAATACTTAGCAGCAGACTCAGACTGAAAAAAAGCTTCATAAAAAAATTTTTGCAAATGTAAATTATTTAACAAATCCTTAATATTAACTTTACTTAATATCTTCCTTAACATTTACTTAATATTGATATTATAAGAGAACCCTATATGGAACCACCTTTGCGGCATCCTTACCCCAAATGTTTCTGTGTATCTGGTATTGGTGATATTATTTATCAGGACATATACCGAAAAATCCTTCTGCACAAAGCTTATTTTTTCGTCCAGCAGATTATAGCTTCCCAGGTTCACCCTTTCATTGTATCTGTAAACAAGCTCATTTGTGAAATTCTGCAAGAATTTGGTTTCAAGCTTGGTAATGAACTGGTGTTTCAGGTTATCAAGAACATACCTGGAAACAAATTCATCTGATTTTTCAAAGGAAGTATCCAGGTAAGTATATCCGACTGAGTATTTCAGCCATTTAAAAATACTGTGGTTTACCTCGATCTCAATACCCCGCGTATCTATTTTACCCACATTTTGGGCATACCATACCGGATCTTCCAGTGATTTTTTCACCCAGTCGATAGCATTATTTGAATTTCTTAAAAAACCGCTGACTTTGGCTAAAAGACTCCTGTTCTGGAACTGGTACCCTATTTCGGCGGATACGGCATTCTCAGGAACCAGGTCTGCATTTCCCTGTTCAGTTTTGCTTGAATAGTAAAGGTCTGTGAAGGTAGGGACCCTGTGAACCCTGGAAATATTCCCGTAAATTTTATTGCCCGGATCAAAATTATATCCTATATCCAGCCCGGGATAGAAAAAATTCCCTTCCTTGGAATAATTGGCCCAGGAAATCCCCGGGGAAATATTCAATTTCTTATCCAGTAATGAAAAATGATGCTCAAAGAAAACCTGCGATACAAAACGGTTTCTGTCACCTAAATTATTACTTGCCAGAAATTCCTTTCTCAGCTCAATTCCCAAGCCTGTTGTTCCTAATCCCCACTGGTAGCTGGAGTTGATCTCACCGCCGATATTATTTCCGATGTGCATGTTCCTGTAAATTTCGGGCTTTTCCCTGTTAAACAGGTACATATCCTGTCCTCTTCTCCAGTATATGTCGGAATTCAGTTTCAGCTTCCCGAATGTTTGCTGATGGGCCAGGCTAATGACGGAAGCCTGGATTTCTTCATATTGTTCCGTAGCAGCCGGAGAAGAATAAAAGCCATTGGCCCCAAACTTCTTTTCTGAAAAACCGGCCTGCAATCTGATATTTCCGTCCCGGATATTTAGCTTACCCTGATAAAAAACATTTCTGATCTCATAATCCGTATTATGCATGTATCCTTGTGAAGCCGATGAATTAGCCTGAAGTGCATTTGAAAATTTCTCACCTCCCAGCTGGGCATTCATCCCCAGTCCATAGGTCTCATAATCTCCTGCTTCAGCATTGATCTTTACCCTTTTTCCCGGGTTTATTCTGGTAATGACATTGATGACCCCTGCATAGGCATTTTGCCCGAATCTTCTTGCAGCAGGCCCTTTGATCACTTCTATCCTTTCCACATCGTCCAGATCTACCGGAAGGTTCATAGAATTATGACCCGTCTGCGAGTCGTTCATCCGGATCCCGTTAAGGAGCAATAAAACCTGCTCGAAAGAACTGCCCCGGAAGCCTATATCGCTCTGCACCCCATTTGCTCCCCTTCTTCTGATATCCATTCCCGGAATCTGCTGAAGAATCTCATCGATACTTTTGGCCGGGGAGTTTTCAATTTCCTCCCGGGTAATGACGGTAATATTCTGATTGGCGCTTTTATATGGTGTGGAAATAAGCTTTCCCTGAATTTCTATGGTTTCAATATCAGTTGCTCTTTCCTGGGCTTGCATGAGAAGCAGAGACCCGATGAAAAAAACACTTCCAATTTTTTTGATCATGTCCTGTAATTTATCCGTCTATGGTAATTGAAGTTATTTTTTGAAAACCAAAAGTACTGGAGTTAATCAAAACCCGCAAATGATAGTTGTCATAAAAAAAGATGCAGGGTTTCTGCATCTTTTTGGGAAGTAGTTAGATTATCTTTTTCTCATTAAATGTGTAACCAGATCTCTGAATAACTTTATCATCCTAAATTACATATTTATGAGTGCAATTTTAGATATTTTCAAAATACAAAACAATAGCAAACTGAAAAAAATATACTTAAAGTAATCAGATTCTCAGATTCAAATCATTACAGATTATGCCATTACAATTTTAGCCTGTATATGTTTAACGGTCAACTCTATATACATAAGCCATTCCGGTATATTGTTTAAGTATTTTTTCAATCAATAATGAAATATCAATTTCGAAAAATAATCCGCCAAAAATTCGTAATTTTGTTAGTCTTAATTTTACTATGGCTTCAACTACCGAAATAGATATAAAAAAACAGGTTTTTGTTAAAAATGCACATCTTAACAACCTGAAACATATAGATGTTCTGATCCCTAAAAACAAACTGATTGTTATTACCGGAGTCTCGGGTAGCGGGAAATCTTCGCTGGCTTTTGACACCATCTATGCAGAGGGACAGAGAAGATATGTCGAGAGCCTCAGCTCCTATGCGCGTCAATTTTTGGGAAAACTTGAAAAGCCCAAAGTGGATGATATTAAAGGGCTGGCCCCGTCAATTGCCATCCAGCAGAAGGTGATATCTTCCAATCCCCGTTCTACCGTAGGAACTTCCACAGAGATCTATGATTACCTGAAACTGCTGTTTGCCAGAATCGGGAAGACCTTTTCCCCGGTCTCGGGAGAAGAAGTGAAGAAAGATTCGGTTTCTGATGTGGTAGATTTTATCAGATCATCTGAAAAAGATACTCCTTTCCTGTTGACCGCGCCGTTGGAATTTGATCCGGCAAATTTCGGTGAAACATTGAATGTACTGAAACTGGCCGGGTTTACAAGGCTTGAGATCAACGGAAATGTAGCAGGAATAGAAGATCTTGAAAGCTTCGGATTCACCCCTGAAAAAGGGATGACTATCAACCTTGTAATCGACCGCTTTTCTTATGAAGATGATGAAAACTTCCTTCAGCGACTGGCGGATTCCATTCAAATGGCTTTTTACGAAGGAAGAGGATACTGCTCCCTTAAAAATACAAACACGGGAAAAATAAAAGAGTTTTCCAATAAATTTGAGCTTGACGGAATTGAATTTCTTGAGCCCAATGTTCATTTTTTTAGCTTTAATAATCCGTATGGTGCCTGCCCCACCTGTGAAGGATACGGAAAGGTAATCGGGATTGATGAAGATCTGGTGGTCCCAAACAAAGCCTTATCCGTTTATGAGGATGCCGTGGTGTCCTGGAAAGGGGAAAGTATGAGCGAATGGAAAAAAGCGTTCATCAAAAAAGCCGGGGACTTCCCCATCCATAAGCCCTACCATCAGCTTACAAAGGAGCAGAAAAATTTCCTTTGGAAAGGTGACGGCAGCAATAGCTTCCCGTCCATCAATAATTTCTTCAGGATGCTTGAAGAAAACTTATACAAGATCCAGTACCGCGTTATGCTTTCCCGTTACCGTGGAAAAACGCTCTGCCCTACCTGTGAAGGTTTAAGGCTGCGTGAAGAAACAAGCTGGGTGAAAATCGACGGGCATAATATCCAGTCTATGATTGAGCTTCCTCTGGATGAGCTCTTCCCGTTGATAAAAGGCCTAAAGCTTTCGGAACACGACCGGGAAGTGGCCAAAAGGCTGCTATATGAGATCACCACCCGTCTTGAATTCCTGCTGAAAGTAGGTTTGGGATATCTTACCCTGAACAGAACATCCAATACGCTATCCGGCGGTGAAAGCCAGAGAATCAATCTGGCAACGAGCCTGGGGAGCTCGCTGGTAGGTTCCATCTACATTCTGGATGAGCCGTCTATCGGTCTGCATTCCAGAGATACCGAAAATTTAATTGAAGTTTTAAAAAACCTCAGGGACTTAGGAAACACGGTAATTGTTGTTGAGCATGACGAGGACGTAATGAGAGCAGCGGATTATATCATTGACATTGGCCCGGAAGCCGGATATCTCGGCGGAGAGCTGGTTTTTGCAGGAAATTATGATGATCTAAGAGATGCGGATACACTTACTTCAAAATACCTCACCGGAAGGCTGGAAATTGAGGTTCCCGCAAAACGGAGAAAAGCCAGGGAATGGATCCATATCAAAGGAGCCCGACAGAATAATCTGAAAAATATTGACGTGGATATACCACTGGAAAACCTGGTCGTGATCTCCGGAGTTTCAGGAAGCGGTAAATCCACCCTAATGAAAGAGATCCTTACCAACGATATCCAGATCCAGCTGGGAATGGGTGGCAAAAAGGGCGATTATGACTCCGTGGAATTTCCTAAAAAACTGATCAAACATATTGAGCTGATCGATCAGAACCCGATCGGAAAGTCTTCCCGATCCAATCCGGTAACCTATCTGAAAGCATATGATGACATCAGAGACCTATTTGCCAAGCAGAAAATGGCCAAAATGATGGGTTATAAACCGAAACATTTCTCTTTTAATGTAGATGGCGGAAGATGTGACGAATGTAAAGGTGAAGGAGTGATCAATGTCTCCATGCAGTTTATGGCCGATATTGAGCTGGAGTGTGAAGTCTGCAAAGGGACCCGTTTTAAAAATGAGATCCTTGAAGTGAAATATGATGAAAAAAATATTTCCGATATTCTTCATATGACTGTGGATGAGGCTTTGGAGTTTTTCAGAGATAATAAGGAGGAAAAAATTGTAACTAAATTGAAGCCGTTACAGGAAGTTGGCCTGGGATATTTACAGCTGGGACAAAGCTCCTCTACCCTTTCTGGTGGTGAGGCGCAACGGGTAAAGCTGGCCTCCTTCCTGGTAAAAGGAGTGACAACCGAGAAAACATTATTCATCTTCGATGAGCCTTCCACCGGATTGCACTTTCATGACATCCGGAAACTCCTGAAATCCCTGCAGGCGCTGATTGACCTGGGACACTCTGTGATCGTGATCGAGCACCAGCCGGATATCATCAAGTGTGCCGATTATATTATCGATATCGGACCGGAGGCCGGGAAACACGGTGGAGAGGTTGTTTTTACCGGAACTCCCGAAGAATTGATTAAAAATAAAAATTCCCATACCGCAAAATATATCAAAGAAAAGCTGGAGAACTAAATCTAAACAGAGGGCCGGAATGGCTCTCTAATTTTTTTAGCTACAAGCGATCAGAATAGGAAAAAGCTTTTTCCGTAATCATCTGCCGGACCAAAACGAAAAAGTTTTTATTTTTATAACTAAATCAAATCATTACTCACGTCGGACCATGAAATTCAAAGCACTCTTTTTTCTGATTCCTCTACTCCTGTTCAGTTGCGCTACAAAACAAACCGGCAACTTAAACCGTAACTACAAGATAAAACGGGATACGTTAAGCATGTTCGATAAGGCGAGAAACCGTAAAATCCCTGTGGCATTCTATCATCCGGACATAAAAATGCCCGGACAACAGATCGTGATTTTCAGCCACGGTTACGGAGAAAATAAAGGCGGCGATTATCTGATGTATTCTTACCTGACTGAAAACCTGGCATCAAAAGGATATTTTGTAGTCAGCATCCAGCATGAGCTTTCCACAGATGACCTGATCCCTGTTAACGGAAAGCCTCAGGTGGTAAGAATGCCTTTCTGGAAACGGGGAGCACAAAATATTTTATTTGTACTGAACGAACTGAAGAAAAGTAATCCGGAGCTCGACTATAAACATCTGACTCTGATCGGGCATTCCAACGGCGGAGATATGACAGCTTTATTTGCCTGCACCTATCCGCAGCTGACCTATAAAATCATTACCCTGGATAACCGAAGGATGTACCTTCCCAGGACGTCAAGGCCAAAGGTCTACACATTACGTTCCAGTGATTATCCCGCAGATGAAGGGGTCTTGCCTACCTCTGAAGAACAGAGAAAATACAATATTGTTGTACAGCCTACAAACATCATGCACGGGCATATGGATGATAAAGGCAATGCCGAAGAAAAAGAAATTTTAAACAATCTCATATTACAATATATGAAAGAAAACTAGCGGGGCTTATCCACAAAAAAATGTGGAAAACCTGTGAATTTTAACATTCAGTTTATATTTTGTATTGTTTTTTTTTCTATTTTTACTTTGTAATTATAACTGAGGTGGAAACATATTTTGCTTTTTTCAGTTTTGAAATCGCAATTAAATTTATAAAAATTTAAGCATAGCATTGTCGGCTATGCTTTTTTATTGTTGTCTAATTAAAAAAATGAGATGTTTTATCTACTGGATCCGTTCCTAAAGAACGGATTCTTTTATATCCCACTACAATTCATGATACGACACTATAATTTTTACGTGATCACCGGAGGGCCGGGAGTTGGCAAAACCACCCTGATCAATGGCCTGGCAAAAGCAGGATACAGAACCATCGGTGAGAATGCCCGGGAAATAATCAAGGAACAGATACGGTCAAACGGTGAGGCGCTGCCATGGAAAAACAAAGAATTATATACGCAACTGATGCTGAAAGCTTCGGCGGAAAGTTTCAGATCAGCTTCAGAATGCAAAGATCTTGTTTTCTTCGACCGTGGAATCTTGGATGCGTTTTGCTATGCCCATATCATTGGGATGGATATTTCCGATGATATGAATGATATGGCAGCTGCATGTCTGTATAATCCAAAAGTTTTCATCCTTCCTCCCTGGAAAGAAATTTATGAGACAGATCATGAAAGAAAACAAAGCTGGAAAGAAGCTGTCGAAACCTATAATATGATGAAAAGCACGTATTCAAAGTATGGTTACGAACTGATTGAAGTTCCCTTTGATACCCCTGAAAACAGGATTGAATTTATTTTGAACGCCATTGAAAGATAGCTTAGTCATAAATATATATTCATCTGCAATAAAATTGTATTTTTATTTGACTTGTTTTATTAAAATAAATAACTTTGCTGCCCCAAACGGCCCCATAGTTCAATGGATAGAATAGAAGTTTCCTAAACTTTTGATCCAGGTTCGATTCCTGGTGGGGCTACTTTAAAACCTGTCAGCAATCCTTTTCTCCGCTGACAAAGCTATTACTCCAAATTCTCACCCGGTTTCTGTCATTAAATATCGTCGTTACAGCTACCATAAGCATATTTCTTCATGTAATATATCCCTGCAATGGGTTGTTTTATTTAAAATTACCGGAGTGAAATATATTGCCATCTTAATATCTTTAATTGTCTGTATCCAAAAAGCTCTTGCCCAAAATAAAATTCCTGTCAGGGAATTTGCTTCAGACAAAACTGATTGGTCTCACCTGAAAAATATTTAGAAGAGCCTTTTGCCTTTTTATTCTATTAAGGAACAAACAGAAAAGCATTCTATTTCAGAGATCATGTCCCGGGATAATATTCCGGGCATGAGGATGATATTTGTGGACAAAGAGAAAATAGCTTGGTATGCTAACTATGGGTATGCGGATATTTCCAAAAAAATTAAAGTAGATTCTGAAACTGTATTTGCCGGAGCTTCATCAAGCAAGCCCATCACCGCTATTATAGCATTAAAACTGTGTGAAGAAGGAAAGCTGGGACTGGATGAGAATATCAACAATTGGTTATCAGGCTGGCAAATACCGGAAAACGATGCCACCCGGAATAAAAAGGTAAGCCTGCTATATTTATTAAGTCATACCGCCGGCCTGGACAGAAAAAACTGGTCCGAATATTCACCTGAAGATTCCATACCTTCTTTAACCCAAATGCTTAAAGGAGAAAAACCATCGGTTGACAAGGGGTTTCTTTTTATCAATGAACCCGGAAAGACCTTTAAATATTCCAATACAGGATATCTTATTGTACAAAAGGCAATAGAAGATGTTACCGGTAAAGCCTTCGCTGATGTTGCCGGCCAGTATATCTTTACCCCTTTAAATATGCATAGGACATCCTTCAGCCAACCTATTCCTCCGAAACTGTTCCCGTATAAGGCAACCGGCTACTCTTCCAATCTAAAGCCATTTCCCTATAAAATATATCCTTTTGAGGCGGCCGGCGGAATCTGGACTACTCCTGACGATTTGGGAAAATTTATCATTGCCCTGATAAAGGATTATAAAAAAGGAACAAACCTGATCTTATCAGAAAATATGACTCAACACGTTTTCAATAAGGGACAGGATGTTGATAAACTTGCTTTTCCGCTTTGGAATTGGAAAAATGATATTGTATTCAGACATACAGGGCACATTAATGGTTTTACCTCTTTTATTTTCGGATCTGTGACTAATGAACAGGCCCTTATTGTGATGACCAATGGTGAAAATACCCAGGATTTATTCGATTATTTACAAAGAACTGTTGCAAAAGAATATAACTGGGAATATATGCAGCCAGAGTTTTTTACTCCGATAAAAATAAACTCAGCTACCCTCAGACGCTATACCGGTACATTTGATTGGGAAGGTAAATATCTTGCCGTTACCCGTGAAGGAGAGAAATTATTTATACAAATCAATTCCGAGCTATATGACCTGACACCGGTTGGAGAAAACCTGTTTTTGGTTTCTGAAAAATCTTTGAAAATTTATTATCCGGAAGATAAGCCACAAATGATCCAAATCTGGAAAGCGAACGGTGATCTCTCTGAAGCCCATAAAATCAATTAAAAGATGAAATTTTTATTAAAATATTGTTACTTCTCACTATTTTTTTTACTGGCTGTTTCCTGTGGCAACCGCAAAAATATAGGGTTCCATTCAAAACTTAATACTCTGGAAGGTTTAGACGGCAGAAAAATAAAGATTGACAGCCTGGAAAAGTTTATGGCAAAAGAAATGGATTCACTTAAAATTCCGGCAATTTCAATTGCCATTATTAATGACCATGAGATAATATTTGCTGAGAATATAGGAGTAAAAAATTTGGTAACCAAGGAAAAAGTGAACAAGTATAATATTTTTGAAGCCTGTTCTCTTTCTAAACCTGTTTTTGCCTATTTTGTCATGACGCTAGCAGAAAAGGGAATAATTGATATAGACAAACCTCTATATCAATATTATAAGGAAAATGATATCGAACCGGGAAAAAATTACGAATCCTTAACAGCGCGGATGATACTTTGCCATGCATCGGGCTTCCCTAACTGGAGGGAGTCTTCCGAGGAAAAGCTACTATTTTTATTTCCACCCGGTACACGTTATGGCTATTCCGGTGAAGGTTACCAGTATCTGGCCAGAGTACTTATGCATATTCTTAAAACTGATGATAAGGGATTAAACGCTCTGTTTCAAAAGGAAGTTGCAAGGCCATTAGGAATGCACTCCATGAACTTTATCTGGAAAAAAAAGTCTTTCCCGGCTAAAAGTATACTCCCACGCAAAAGGATTACCTACTGACAATGGACCTCAGGGGCCTGCAGATTGGTTTGGTTCCGCAGGGAGTCTTCATACCAACGCTTATGATTATGCCAGATTTATGCTTAAGCTCATGGATAACAGTAAATTATCACAGGAATGCCTTGCTGTACAAACAGCCATGCCTGCTGCGGAAAATGGTCTTCACCGCTCTCTTACATTTCCTTATGTATTTAATAACGGTTCTATGAAATACTTTCATACAGGCAATAATGGAGATACAAGAGCTTATTGTGAATTTGATGCAGAAAAGAAATGGGGGGTGGTTTTATTTAGCAATTGTGATCATTTTTTCGCTTCACAATGCGCTGCACATTTACTGAGATACCTTGGCAGTGATATTAAATTTTAAAACATAAGTTATTGCAGAGTTCCTGTTTAAACATAGTGTAACCTGTATTCCTGCCAACCGCTCTTACATCTGATATTGTCCTGCCACATATTTTAAAGAACAAACGGCCTTTTAAGCAAAGTAAATCCGGTCTTTTAAACAAAGTTTCTATTTCTGCGGTCTCCTATCTTTGTTTCAATAAATAATTTAAGAATGGAACAGAATAATTATCAGGGAGCTCTGCAACGACCAATCGGTTCGGGCTTCCATGCCGCCTCAACGGCAAGTGACGTGATCAAGGGTATTGATCTGACAGGAAAAATTGCCATCGTAACCGGCGGAAATACGGGTATTGGCCTGGAGACCACCAAAGTACTTGCCACGGCAGGTGCCACGGTTATTGTACCTGCACGGGATATTGAGAAGGCAAGAAGGAACCTTCAGGGAATTGCCCGTGTGGAAATCGAACAAATGGATCTGATGGATCCTTCTTCAATCAATACTTTTGCTGAAAATTTTCTTGCTTCGGGAAGACCTTTGCATATGCTGATCAATAATGCGGGTATTATGTGGGTTCCCCTTCGCAGGGATAACCGGGGATATGAATCCCAATTGGCGACCAATTATCTGGCCCAGTTCCAGCTTACCGCAAAGCTATGGCCTGCCCTTCAGAAAGCCAACGGAGCAAGGGTTGTAAATGTATCTTCACAGGGACACCAGTTTGCTCCTTTCGATTTTGAGGACCCCAATTTTTTAAACCGGGAATATGAGACATTACTGGGTTATGGCCAATCAAAAACAGCGGTTAACCTTTTCTCCCTTGAGCTGGATCATCGTGGCCGGTCATCAAATGTAAGAGCCTATTCTCTGAATCCCGGGTCTATCGGAGGCACAGAGCTTGGCAGGGAAGCCTCACCGGAGATTTTTCAGCAGCTAGGCTTCTGTGATGAGAACGGGGACCTTCTGCCCGAGGTTGCCGCAGCACTTAAAACCATTCCCCAGGGAGCCGCCACTACGGTCTGGTGTGCTACAAATCCCCAACTCAACCATATCGGAGGGATATATTGTGAAGATGTGGAAGTTGCCGGCCTTGCAGATGAAGCTCCAATGTCGCCGGGCGTGAAATCTTATTCTTTAGATGAAGTCTCGGCTAAAAAATTATGGGAGTTAAGCGAAGCCATGACCGGAATTACATTCCACATCGGTTAATCAGCAGAACAGATGACGGAAATTTCTTTAAAAGTTACCATCCGGGAAGGAGCTATGATAAAGCTCCCCTGCATCTAAAAGGTAGTCACCACCGGAAAAGAAAAATGCCATTAGCAGAATGATCAGGAAGTTTTGCGTCTCTTCCTGATCATCCCAATGGACTTTTAAACAAAACAGCATTTGTTTTTTATCTTTGTACCAGAAATAATACAAGCCAATGGAATATACGGCAAAATATATCACAAAAGATATAAAGCTCTCCAGTTATGAGGACAAGTTCTTCAAATCGGATATAATGTTTGACCAGCATATGCTGATATGGTTCATTTCAGGCGAAACAAAAATTATCCAGGCCGATGCCACCTATTATTTCAAAAAAGGAGACATTTTCCTGATTCCAAGAAACCAGCTGGCTACGATCATTAATTATCCGAAAGACGGCCAGCCTCATAGAACCGTTGTCATGCATCTGTCTGTTGAAAGGCTCAAAAGTTTTTATGCCAACCGTAACATTGCCCCAAAAACAGGGAGGCCACAGAAAATACTTTGTTTCAGCAATCATCCCCTTTTGGAAAGCTGTATGTCCTCATTGATCCCATATTTCGATATGGATGGACTCCCTGAAGATATTGCCTCGATTAAGATTGTGGAAGCCATAAGCATCCTCAGAAGCATTGACAGTGAGATAGACGATGTGCTTGCCAACTTTGAAGAGCCCGGGAAAATCAACCTGGCAGACTATATGGAAAAGAACTTTATGTTTAACTTATCCATAGAGAAATTCAGTTATCTGACAGGCAGAAGCCTGACCACCTTTAAGCGGGACTTTAAGAAAACCTTTAATATCACCCCGCAACGCTGGCTTACCCGGAAGCGACTGGAACTGGCACATTACCAGCTCGCCGAGAAAAAGAAGAAGCCTATTGACGTCTGCTACGAGGTAGGGTTTGAAAACCTGTCCCACTTTTCTTTTGCCTTTAAAAAACAGTTTGGGTATGCTCCTACCACACTATTGAAAGCGAGTTCAAATATTGGGTAATTCTGCTCTCTTATCTGCATTCCATAATCATGGGTTCAGCGCACCTTGATAGTGCCTCTGATAAACTTCAAAAGAGTTTCTTTCTACCCAGTTATGTGCCAATTTACCATCTCTGATGAGCCATATTGCAGTTCCTGTAAATTCAATGGGTTCTTTATTTGGGGTTAATCCTAATATTCCATTATTCAGACCTGTTAACTTCCACCGCACAACTACCTTTGTACCACAGGCGCTCTCAAAAGCGTCTAATGTTTCTAAATGAGAGTTTTCCACATATTTTAAAAATTGAGATACCCACTTTTTAAATTCATCCCTTCCGCTTATTAAATTGCCGGCTGTGGTTATCTCAAAATCTTCTGACATAAGCTGGTCTATCAGGTCTATATCATAAGGAGAGCTCCATACATTATTAAAGAAATAAAGGACTTTTTCGATATTACCTAGCTCACTGAAGTCAGGTTTTACTACGTTGCTTGTTATCATATTTAAAAACTTAATTTAGGTTCTAGAGATTTTTATCATTTTAATTAATAACCTTTGGGTTCACGAACAATTGATTAGACCGGTCTGTATAATTTATCAGCAAATTTTTTATATCATTGATGATATGATTTTCCGGGTCTGAACAAAAGCGGCATCATCTTTAAAAATAGAAGCCTGTGTTGATGCACCTTCCATTAAAAGATAAATGGCATCCGCAAGCTCGGCTCGTTCCGTTTCATTTTCCTTTAATTGTGCCGTCAATCCTTTTATAAGGGAATGAAATCTGTTTTTAAAATGACGGACAACGGGTAGCACTACAGCCTCTTCTTCTTCACTTATTTCAGATACTATCCTTGCGAACCGGCATCCTTTATATCTTCCTTTACGAAGAAGATCAAAACGGAGATCAACCAGCTTCAAAAGTTTACTTTTGCTGTCTTTTTCAGTGCTTAAACCATCTTCAAAATACTGAAAAATGGTTTCTTCAGACATCTTTAAATAGCTTGTCAATACATCCGTTTTAGACTTGAAATTGTAGTATAACGAGCCTTTTGCTATTTTGGATTCTTCAATAATCTGATTGATACCTGTCTGACTGTATCCCTGATTAAAGAACAATTCTGAAGCTGTTTCTAAAATCCTCTCTTTTGCTGTTGCCGTATTCATGTAGCAAAGGTATGGATATCTTTTTGTTTAGACAAGTCTGTATAATTTATTTTATCAATACTTTTCAGCAGAAATTATAAAGGAATAGATCAGTCCTTTTTGAGCAATCATATTCTCACTGTGCCTCCAATTAATTAAACAATTGCTTAAAATTCAAAGGAGTCAGGCTTGTTTTCTTTTTAAAGAGCTTGTTAAAGGATTGTGAATGCTCAAACCCTAAATGGTAGGCCACTTCTGAGACGGAAAAATCAGTGGTGGTAAGATATTCTTTAGCCTTTTCGATCAGTTTTTCATGAATATGCTGCTGAGCGTTCTGTCCTGTAAGACTTCTCAACATATCGCTTAAATAATGGGAGGACAGATTGAGTTGCGAAGCCAGGAACTCTACGGTAGGAAGCCCCTTCGTCAAAGTCTCCTGTTTATTGAAATATTCGTCCAGCAGATGTTCCATCCTGGTAAGCAGATCATTGTTTACTATTTTTCTGGTAATGAACTGTCTTTTATAGAAACGGTTGCTATAATTGAGTAAAACCTCAATGTAAGAAATGATCACATCCTGGCTGATCTCATCAATGGGAGTATTAAGCTCATCGCGGATATTATTCAAAAGGCCTACAATAATGTTTTTCTCTTTTTCAGACAAGTGCAGGGCTTCATTGGTATCGTAAGAAAAGAAACCGTATTTTCTGATTGTCTTGGCCAGAGGATAGGTTCTGAAAAAGTCAGGATGGATAAGCAATGTGTATCCGTAGTATTCAGCATTCTCTTCAGTGGACAATATCTGGTTGGGAGCAGTAAACATCATTCCGCCTTCATTGAAATCATAATAGCCCTGACCATATCCTATTTTGCCGTTTTCAGAATACTTATAGGAGATCTTATAAAAATTCAGAATAAAATTTCTGCTCAGCATTTCTTTATTCACTTTCATCTGGGTATTATCGATCAGGCTGATCAGGGGGTGAAGAGGTTTAGGAACATGCAGAATATTATGCAGATCCGATATGGAGGAAATCTTAAAAGGAACATTTTCTTTCTTTTCCATGATATAAAGATATTGATTTTGAAAAAGCAGTACAACTAACAGCTGTACTGCCTGAATAAGTATGACTAAATAAATTGTTTTCCAAATTCTTTTCTGAAAGCTTCAGCTCCCAGTTCCAGACGCTGCGCATACAAGGCTTTTGCATCTTCACCGGCAATATATCTCAGCTGGTTTTTCCCATCTGTGGCCGCTTCATATACCACTCCGGCAATAAGTCCGGCTTCCGAGGCACCGTCCATCATATGATCCGTATTGGAAAACATGGTATTCATCATGGATTCATATTCCGGATGGGTTCCCGTATCCAGAGAGCGGCTTATGAAGTCTGTTTTGATGCCTCCCGGAGAGACAGTCTTCACATCAATCCCAAGTTTATTAAGCTCAAATGCCAAACTTTCGCTCCAACCTTCCAAAGCCCATTTTGTAGCATGATAGGTTGAGCTTAAAGGAAAGGCGATCAGTCCTCCGATGGAAGTAGTCGTGATGAACATTCCTTTTCTTTTTTCCCGGAAATAAGGAATAAAAGCTTTTGTGACACGGATCACTCCCAGCAAATTGGTATCCAGCTGTCTTAATATCTGATCATCAGTCAAAGCTTCCAGAGGACCTATCAGGCCATATCCCGCATTGTTGAAGACCACGTCAATATCACTGATTTCAAGTGCTTTTGCGGCTGCCGACTGTATCTGCTCCAGGTTGGTAACATCCAAAGGCAATACGGTTACATTCTCTAATTTCGTAAGTTCAGTTTCTGATTCCGGATTTCGCATGGTGGCAATTACACTCCATCCCTGGCTTTGAAATAGTTTTGCGGTAGCCTTCCCTAAGCCTGTTGAAGCACCGGTTATGAAAATTGTTCTCATTTTTTATTGTTTAAATTACAGGACAAAGGTCTGATTTAAGAGAAAATATCAAGTTGCCAAAACGGATTATAATGTAGCCAAAATGAAAAGACCACCACATTCAAAAAACCGATAAGTTCTCTTATCGGTTAAAAAAAACAAAAATTGATATGGATATGATTGGATATGTGTTTTTTTAGATCTTATTCAATATTGATTTTGACAAGACAAATTTATATTTATTTAGACTTAATAAAAATAATATAAGTCATGACATTTATCAGTTTACCTATATTTTTACAAAAATCCATTTTTAAATGTCAGAATAAGATACTGCAATAATAACACAATTTACTTTTTTGAAAATTCTCCGAAATGCCAGAGGATACCCGAAGGATCATGCACAAAACATTCTTTTCCCCAGGGCATTGTTCTTACCGGCGTGAGCCTTACCTTTTCATATTTCAGGGGAAGATCAAGGGAAACGAGCTCCTGCCAGAATTTGTCCGTATCTTCAACTTCTGCAAAAATCATGGTATTGTCTGCCCAGTCTTTTATATAGGCATCCTGCAGATAGAATGAAATTTCATTCTTACTGAATAATGAAAGTCTCGGTTCCAAAATAGCTTCTTCAAATCCCAAATCTTTGTAAAAGCGTCTGCTGATCTCAAAGTTTTCTGCTCCTATGAAAGGTCTGATTGATCGTAAGTTCTGCTTCATTTTAAATATCATTAAAAAGCCCATAGAATTTACTACAGGCTGCTGTTTATAAAACTATTACTGTTTACGGTCAACTACAATCCTGTCCGGCCTGTTTGCAATATCCCAGGCTGTTGTGAAGATGAGCTGAACCCGTTTCTCCAGTAAGGAGTAGTCGATCTTTTCCACATCATCAGTAGGCTTATGATAATCCTCATGGATTCCGTCAAAGAAAAAAGCTACGGGGATGTTATTCTTGGCAAAATTATAATGATCCGATCTGTAATACAGCCTGTCAGGATCGTTGGGATCATCATACTTATAATTCAGCTCCAGATTATTGGTTTTTTTATTTGCCGCTTCGTTGATCTGTTTCAATTGAGAGCTCAGCATATCGGATCCTATCACATAGACATAGTTTTTGCCCCTGTTTTCAGGATCGTCCCGGCCGATCATGTCTATATTCAGATCTACAACCGTATTGACCAGTGGAAATACAGGATGGTCCGTATAATATTCCGAGCCAAACAATCCATGCTCTTCTCCCGTCACATGGAGAAACAAAACTGATCTTTTGGGCCCGTTTCCGTTTTTTTTAGCATGTTGAAATGCCTTTGCAATCTCCATTACGGCAACCGTTCCGCTTCCGTCATCATCCGCTCCGTTATAGACCACACCATTCTTCATGCCTACATGATCATAATGGGCAGAGACCACAACAATTTCATCGGGTTTTTCGGTACCTTCAATGAATGCCAGGATATTTTCTGAGTCGGGAAGATTGCCGCCACCCCTCTGCTTCATAAAGTCAGCCGGTACTTTCTGATAGTACGAGCCCAAAGCTTGTGGGTAGGAAATGCCAAGGCTTTTATAATAATTTACGATATACTCTCCTGCTTTTTTCTGTCCCGGGCTGCCGGTATCCCTTCCCTCCATCTCGTCAGAAGCGATGACATAGAGGTTTTTCTTCAGATCATTGGCATCGATCTTCTTATAGGCGGATAAAAAAGCTTTATTGCCTTTTATTTCAGCTGTTCCAGTCCGGACCATTCCTTTTTCAGTAATCCCGGCTGTTCCACAGGCTGTCAATATGGCAACAGAAAATAGTGGAATAAGTAATTTTCTCATTTTTTCGGATAATTTGTTTAAAAGTAACAAAAATTATTTAATTATTAAGAAATTGTTATTTTTCATATATTTGATATAAATGCCTGCTGATGGAAAAAATTTACGGGTTTACACATTATTCTTTTTTTACCGAAATGTCTGAGCTTGCCTCGAAGCATAATAGCTTCGACCTGTCTCTCGGGTTACCGGATTTCGATATAGATGAGCGGCTAAAATATTATCTGAAAGAATCCGTGGATTCAGGCAATCACCATTATGAACCCCTGGCAGGAAATCCCCTGTTGATAGAAAATATCATTAAGTACAATTCCAGGAGAAAAAACAGCATCATCCTTAAAAAAGAGGAGATAAGTATTGTACCATGTGCAACCTTTGCTTTATATACTTCACTGAAATCCATTTTAAATCAGGGGGATGAGGTTATTGTGATACAGCCTTCTTACTATACCTACGGGCCCTCCATTGTAATGAACGGAGGAAAACCCGTCTATTATGATCTCGATAAGGATTTTGCCATAAACTGGGAAAAACTGCAAAATTGCATTTCGCCGAAAACACGAGCCATCATTGTTAATTCCCCTCAGAACCCTACGGGGAAATTATGGATGCAATCAGACTGGGACCAGCTATATGAACTCGTCAAAAACCGGGAAATTTATCTGGTATCTGAGGAAATCTACGATACCTATTATTATGACGGGCTTGAGCATTACAGCTCATTCCTTCACCCGGAATTAAGAAAAAGGACCTTTTGCATTTTTTCATTCGGTAAGATGTTTCATTGTACGGGCTGGAAGATAAGCTACTTATTAGCTCCGGAAGATCTTACGGCAAGGTTCAGATGCCATCAGCAATATATTTCCTATAGTGCCAATGCGCCGGCTCAATATGCCGTGGCTAAGTACCTGGAAGTTTTCGATCCTGCCCTGAATCAAAGACTGATGCAGGCTAAAAGAGATATTTTTAACGAATTGATTACGGAAACTCCCCTGCAGGTTGAGCATAAAAGCCAGGGAAGTGTTTTTCAGGTGGTCAATTTCAGAAACGTTTCCAAGACCATGAGTGATGTAGAATTCTCAAGGTGGCTCACCACCGAAAAAAAGGTTTCCTGCCTGCCGTTGTCAGCCTTTTATAATTCCAGACAGGATTCTGATTATATCCGGTTCAGTTTTGCCAAAAAAGATGAAGTCATCATTCAGGCTCTGGAACATCTAAAGAAAAACCTGTAATAAAAAAGCACCGCTTTGCGGTGCTGTATATTTATTTATAATGCAAGGACCCTGACATCGATCCTCCTGTTTTTCGCTTTACATTCATCTGTGTCGTTGGCTTCACAGACCGGATACTGGGAGCCATAGCCTTCTGCTTCCACCCTGTCTCCCGTTATGCCCATCTCCAGCAATTTAAGTTTCGCTGTCTGGGCTCTTAAGTTAGAAAGCTTACGGTTACTCTCTTCATTACCCGTATTATCCGTATAGCCTCCCAGTTTAATCCTGAGATCGGGATAAGCTTTCATAATTTCTGCGAGATTGTTAAGCTGCGCTTCCGATCCGGGTTTCAGATCACTCGATCCGGACTGGAAATAAAGGTTTTCTATAGTATACCAGTTATTCGGGTCCAGGAGAATCTGGTCCTTCTTTTTGATCGCGTTATACATCTGATATAGTTGGCTTCCATCTCCCATGGAAATGGTCTTGCCTCCTTTAAGTTTTATTTCCTGCATATTCCCTGTGTCATATACAAAATCTCCGTTTTCATTCAGATGACCTTTTACTTCTTTTGTAATAAGAACTGCTGCCAGGTCTTCATTGCTTTGCGTAGAATAAGTCGCTGATGCACCTGTAAGGCTTTCTATCTTTGCCTTTCTGTTCGCTTCAATTTTGTCCTTATGGAGAACCGCCAGTGTAGGAGCGATTACTAATGAAACAATAGACATCAGCTTGATCAGGATATTCATGGAAGGCCCCGAAGTATCTTTAAACGGATCTCCTACCGTATCTCCTGTTACAGAAGCTTTATGGGGATCTGAACCTTTGTAATAGGTCTGCCCGTTGATATCAACTCCTTTCTCGAAAGATTTCTTGGCATTGTCCCATGCTCCTCCGGCATTGTTCTGGAACATCCCCATCAAAACACCACTCACCGTGGCGCCTGCCAGAAAGCCTCCAAGCACTTCCGGCCCGAAAATAAACCCGATCAGGAGGGGTGAAATAATGGCAATCGCTCCCGGAAGCATCATTTTTCTTATGGAGGCATCCGTGGAGATCGCAACACATTTTTCATATTCAGGTACACCTTTCCCTTCTAAAATTCCCGGTATTTCACGGAACTGCCGTCTTACTTCTTCCACCATAGCCATAGCAGCCTGGCCAACCGCAGTGATGGCCAGAGAAGAAAATATGAACGGGATCATACCTCCTATGAACAGTCCGGCTAGGACATCAGCCCTGTAAATATCGATCCCGTCGATGCCTGCAATCCCCACGAAGGCGGCAAATAATGCTAAAGCCGTTAAGGCGGCAGAAGCAATGGCAAAGCCTTTTCCCGTTGCAGCGGTAGTATTGCCTACAGCGTCTAAAATATCTGTTTTCTCACGCACTTCTTTCGGTAATTCACTCATTTCTGCAATTCCTCCCGCGTTATCCGCGATCGGTCCGAAGGCATCAATAGCCAATTGCATTGCCGTAGTGGCCATCATCCCCGCAGCAGCGATAGCAACTCCGTACAGCCCCGCACACAGGTAAGATCCATAGATTCCACCTGCTAACACGATAATCGGCAATAAGGTGGATTCCATACCTACGGAAAGCCCCCCGATAATGTTCGTGGCATGCCCTGTAGAAGATTGCCTAACAATACTTGAAACAGGTCTCTTGCCCATTGCCGTATAATATTCTGTAATGATGCTCATTAAGGTGCCTACTACCAATCCTACCATAATAGATCCGAAAACACCCATTTTAGAGAATTCATGTCCTCTTAGGACCATGGTTTCCGGTAAAAGGTAGGTTACCAAAAAATATGACGCTATGGCCGTGATTACAATACTGCCCCAGTTCCCCAGGTTTAAAGCATTTTGAACACTCGAAGTGGATGAGTCTTCGTTGTCATTGATTCTGACAAAAAAGGTCCCTATGATTGAAAAAATGATCCCTGTTCCGGCAATCAGCATTGGTAAAAGAATAGGCGCAAAGCCTCCGAAAGAGTCATCGGAAATAGTCTCTCTTCCCAACACCATAGTGGCCAGAACCGTAGCTACGTAAGATCCGAACAGGTCAGCGCCCATCCCGGCTACATCTCCTACATTATCCCCTACATTATCGGCAATTGTTGCCGGATTTCTGGGATCATCCTCCGGAATGCCCGCTTCCACTTTACCCACCAGGTCCGCTCCTACATCGGCAGCCTTCGTATAAATCCCGCCGCCAACCCTGGCAAAAAGGGCTATAGACTCGGCACCTAATGAAAAGCCTGTCAGGATTTCAATGGTTCTTTCCATTTCGTGGGAATCTACGGTTGAATCCGGAGCAAAGATCTGTCTGATAATTAAAAAGAGGGCTCCTAACCCCAAAACAGCCAGTCCTGCTACCCCCATTCCCATCACGGATCCACCGGTAAATGAAACCTTAAGGGCCCTTGAAAGTGAGGTTTTTGCGGCTTCCGCTGTCCGTACATTGGCTTTTGTGGCAATTTTCATACCTATAAAGCCTGCTGAAGCGGAAAAAATAGCGCCTACAACAAAAGCGATTCCGATGCTCCAATGGGAGTTCGGGTTGCTCATTCCCATCACCGCCAGCAAAACAGCTACAATCACTACGAAATAGGTTAAAATCCTGTACTCGGCCTTTAAGAAAGCCATAGCACCGTCAGCAATGTGTCCGCTGATAATTTTCATTTTTTCATTTCCGGCATCCTGCCTGCTCACCCAGTTGCTCTGAAGAAAAGTGTAAAGCAAGGCCACGACACCAAAAATAGGTACTAACGCAAATAGATCCATAGTTTAATATTTTGGTAATAGAAAATTAAATATAATAAATAATTCTCATTAAAAAATTAAAAATGTTCTGACTATTTAAAATCTATCAGCCACCCTTTAATAAAGTGCAAAGAAAAAAGGATAAATGAAAACCCATTTATCCTTGTATATTTCGTTCTGTAAGGGAATTATCCCCCGTATTTCTCTGAATAATCCTGTTGCGAAGCTTTGATCACCTGTCTTGCATGCTCAGCTCCATAGATCTCCTGGATTCTGCATTTTGCAGGTTCATCCGGTAAGTTCTTATAGGTCAGGAAGTAATGCATTAATCGTTTAACTTCTGCTTCCGGCAATTCTGAGATATCTCTGAAATGTCCGAATGCATGGTCACCGATCATTACGGCTACGATTTTATCATCAGCCTCACCTCCATCGATCATTTTAAAGCCTCCGATCGGAATAGCTTCCATCAGCAAGCCCCCTGCATGGATATTGTGAGAACTTAGCACGCAGATATCCAGAGGGTCATGATCTCCCATCGTCACATCCTCCGCACCTCTCTCAATGGCCAGTTTCATTACTTCATTGTTACAGTAAGTCCGTGGAACAAAACCGTACAATGCAGGAATGATGTTAGAAAATTTCTGAGGCCTGTCCACCTTCAGGTATCCTGTTTCTTTATCTACTTCATATTTAATGGTATCTGAAGGAACGATTTCCACAAATACGTTGACAACGTTTGGCGCATCTTCTCCTGCAGAAATTCCATGCCACGGATGTGCTTTAAAATTTGGAATCATTATTTATTATTTATTTTTTAAGTTATTATTAAAATTTCTCTTCTTAAATTTTCTATTGTTGTGGCAATATAATCTTCACCGCTCATATAATTCATGATGAATACTGTTTTGAATTCATCCAGGCTCGGATTATTGTTCAGGCTTTCATAGGTTTCATGCAGCAAATCTATTACAGCCATCTTGCAATCCACAATATGTTTCCATGAATTTTTTGTTAAATAAAGCTGTTGTGAAGCATTATACTCAAACTCCTCATTTATTGTCTTTTCCGCGAGAAAAATAAATTCATGAACCGCCAGCCCCTTATCAAACTTCTCGATGAGGTTGGAAGGCTTGATCCTTTCCAGGAATAGCGTCATTCTTTCGTAGGCATGGGCTTTGTTTTCAGAACCGGACTTCACGGTAAGGAGCCTGATCTCCTGATTTTTCAGGTTGATATAAGTATATACAAATTGTCTCAGCAATACCAGAAAGGGAATTGCAATAACTAATGTAAAAGCATAAGGCAGATATCCTGAAAAACTTACCATAATTTTAGGTGGCAAAATTACTAAATATTTCTGAATTATAGCTCATTAAGATGGGCTTTATATAAAAGTATAAACGGCTGCTCATCCTATGAAAATCTTTTGAGGAGCTTGTTCTCCACAAAACTGTAATCATGCAGTTCTGCACCGAAGCTTTTGAAGAATATTTCAATACCACGGATATTGCTTCCCATAAAATCAAATGATCTTTCCCCGATGTAAAGATTGAGGATCCTGTCAATAAGAAAAGATGCCCCGTCTTCATCTTTATAAGCTTCATCATTGATCAGTGCCAGTAAGGACAGCTGCTCCGGTTCTGAGACCAGAACGGCAAGATTGATGAGTGTTTCTCCCGAATAAGCGCCGCAAAGCTTTAGGGATCCGTCAAGGCTAAGAAACCTGAGATAGCTTTTAAACTTCTTAAAGTCCGATTTTTTTGGAAGCCCTTTAAAGTTTTTTTCAATGAACCCAATGCAGTCATCTCCGGCGGTAATCTCCTTATACAAAAGGTGTTGAGCGCATTTAACCGTAGATTTTCTTCCCTTGAAATATCCTTTTCTTCTAAGAGTTGCATAGTCTGAAACCGGTATAATATAATTTTTCCTCTTTTCGAGGTCCGCGGAAAACGTATTTTTATGATTGAAGGAATAAAAGAAAACTCGGTAATTCCTTTTCAAAAATCTCAAGAATTCACCATTCATTTCCCGGTCATCCGTATGGGAAAAAACGCCCAGCTGCTGGCAAAAGAGCGGCATATGAACGAGCTTGACGCCGAATTTGATCTTTATATTCACCGGCATTACCGCTTCATAATCACCATAAACCAGAATATGCCAGTTCCCGGAAAGTTCATCTAAAACTTCCTTTCTTGCATACCAGTTCCTCTGCTCAGATCTTTCCAAGCATTCGGAGTATTTCCTGAAATCGATCTCATTGTACTTTATCTTTCTGATCATAAGAGTCCTTTGTCTGAGAAACTGAAATATGCTTCCTGCGTCACGATCAGATGGTCTAAAAGCTGGATATTCAAAAATACTCCTGCCTCCTTGATCTTGTAGGTGATATTCATATCTTCTTTGCTGGGCTTCAGGCTACCCGAAGGATGGTTATGGGCAATGATAATTCCTGTTGCAAAATGTTCCAGAGCCGTTTTGAATAAAATGCGGACATCAACAATAGACTGGCTTATTCCTCCATGCGTAAGTTGTGAAATATGGATAACCCTGTTACTCTGGTTTAAAAAGACAGCCCAGAATTCTTCAGTCCGCAGGTCTGATAAATGATTTTTTAAAATATTATAGGCATCATCACTATTGGAGATCACAGCCCTGTCAGGGATTTCCTGGCCGGCCCTTCGCCTTCCTATTTCCAGGGCTGTTGCGATAGATACGGCTTTTACTTCACCAATTCCTTTAAATTTCATCAGATCTTTAGCTGAAAGCAGACTCAGCTGGTGCCAGTTGTTATTCACCGAAGCTAAAATCCTCCTGGCCAGTTCTACTGCTGTTTCATCTTTATTGCCGCTTCCCATGATAATAGCCAGCAACTCTGAATCCGAAAGTGAATTTTTGCCTTTAAGCAAAAACTTTTCCCTGGGTCTGTCATCTCGGGCTAAAAATTTGATGGGCATGATAATGATATATTAGAATATTATTGTTTAAGTTAATAAAACGCATATAAAATAACGGGCCGCTCTGATTGATCGATATACCTGGATGTCTGATCAAATGCTTTTCTGGAAAGCATAGGACACCCTAAACTTAGGCATGCGGGAGCCCGAGATTCCCGATCGGGGACACATTCGTAAGAATGGAGCACAATAGCCCTCTGCAAGGCATTGCTGTTTGTACTATCCAGACCTTTTAGCCGATAAGACTTCCCGAATTTACCTGTATAGCTTCCAAGTATCTCATACTTGCCCAATGAAGACTGATAGGAACCTTCTATATTGCTGAATCGCAGAACATCCGAATTAGGGACCACTGATCCTGAGCCATGAGAAACGATGGCACGTTGTAATACCTTATCATGTTTCAGGTCATAAACGAAATAGCGATATTGCCCGGAATGTATCTTAAAGTTGATGAAAATGGCCAGCTCCTGATTATAATGTTCCCTGCCATTCAAATAGCTTTTGATCTCCAAAACCTTTGATTTCGGCAAATAAGTCATCGCTTCCTGCGATTCTGCTTTTGAACAGGAAACGATAAATAGGAACAGTAAGATCAATTGTTTCATCATCAGTGTTGGCTATTCAATAATCATCCCGTCTTTCATCACTAATTTCCGGTCTGTGATTTCCGCCAGGTTCGGGTTATGCGTTACAATAACAAAAGTCTGGTTATATTTATCTCTCAGGTCAAAAAATAATCTGTGCAGGTCATCAGCATTCTTGGAATCCAGATTCCCCGTCGGCTCATCTGCATAAATAATTTTAGGAGAATTGATTAAAGCTCTCGCAACAGCTACTCTCTGTGCTTCACCTCCTGATAGCTGATTGGGCTTGTGATGCAGCCTTTGCTCTATCTTCAGGTCTTCAAATAAAGCATAAGCCTTTTCAATGGCATCTTTTTCATTCGCTCCCGCAATCTTTGTCGGCAGCAATACATTTTCCAGCGCCGTAAATTCAGGCAGCAGCTGATGGAACTGGAATACGAAACCAATATTCTGATTTCTGAATTTGGAAAGCTGTTTATCATTCATGTTGATAAATGATTCTCCCGCAATTGCTATTTCCGTGTTATTTTGCTTAGAGTTGGTAGGCTGGTCCAGGGTGCCCAGGATCTGAAGAAGCGTGGACTTCCCCGCTCCCGACTCTCCCACAATGGATACCACTTCACCTACTTTGATATGAATATCTACTCCTTTTAATACTTCTAAATTTCCATAAGATTTATGGATATTCTTTGCTCTAATCATGATTCAAAAATAGTGAATATAAGTAAACTTCATACAAAGCTACACAACTTTTTTAACCCCGTATTCAATAAATAACGCTT
The DNA here is from genome assembly GCF_041361455.1 of Chryseobacterium gossypii. Taxonomy (NCBI): domain Bacteria; kingdom Pseudomonadati; phylum Bacteroidota; class Flavobacteriia; order Flavobacteriales; family Weeksellaceae; genus Chryseobacterium; species Chryseobacterium gossypii. The sequence goes on from NZ_JBGCUR010000002.1 coordinate 69,710, forward strand.
CACATTAATTTTTTAAACCAATTTTTAAAAGTTTAAATACAACATTAATACAAAAGCAAAAAACCTCTCCAATTGAGAGGTTTTTATATTTTGAATATCAATAGAAAATTACAGTAACAAGGTTAATGGATTTTCCAGATAAGTTTTCAGTGTTTGTAAGAATTCAGCACCTGTAGCACCGTCTACCACCCTGTGATCGCATGCCAATGAAAGCTTCATGATATTCCCTACAACGATCTGGCCGTTCTTAACGATAGGTTTTTCAATGATAGCCCCTACTGAAAGAATAGCGGAATTCGGTTGATTGATGATACTTGTAAAGGTCTCGATGCCGAACATCCCCAGGTTTGAGATAGAGAAAGTAGAGCCTTCCATCTCGTTCGCTTTAAGGCCTTTATTTTTAGCCCTTGCAGCCATATCTTTTACTGCAGCAGAAATCTGGGTATAATTCATCTGATCGGTATTCTTAAGAACCGGCACTACCAATCCGTCAGGGATCGCAACAGCTACGCCGATATTGATATTCCCTCTGTGGATGATCTTATCTCCGGCCCAGCTTGAGTTTACCTGCGGATGTTTTCTTAATGCTACCGCAGTAGCTTTAATGATCATATCATTGAAGGAGATTTTTGTATCCGGCAAAGAATTGATCTCTTTTCTCGCTTCAATGGCCTTATCCATATTGATCTCCACCATTAAATAGTAGTGAGGGGCAGAGAATTTACTTTCGGAAAGACGTTTTGCAATAACATTTCTCACCTGTGAGTTTGGAGTCTCGGTATCTTCACCCTGAACGAAATTGAGTGCTACCTGTGCCGCTGCACTTGCTGCCGGAGCAGATGTTGCAGGCTTAGCCTGGGACGGCTGATAGTTTTCAATATCTTTTTTAACGATTCTTCCGTTTTCTCCTGAGCCCTGAATGCTGTGGATATCAACTCCTTTTTCCTGAGCCATTTTTTTGGCTAAAGGCGAGATCGCAACTCTTTCCGAAGATGAGGAACTGGCAGCAGGAGCCTGTTTTTCTTCGGTTTTGGCCGCAGCTTTCTGTTCTGCCGGTTTTTCTTCGGTTTTGGCTGCCGGTTTTGCTGCTCCTACATTGGAAACATCAGTTCCCTCAGGACCTATGATTGCTAATACTGAATCTACCGGGGCGGCTCCTCCTTCTTCTACTCCCTGTTTTAGCAATACTCCGTTAAATTCAGATTCAAAATCCTGAACGGCCTTATCTGTTTCGATTTCTGCCAGAAGATCTCCTTCTTTCACAGTATCACCCACATTTTTATGCCATTTCGCTACTTTCCCTTCCGTCATGGTATCGGAAAGACGAGGCATTGTAATCACTTCCACGCCAGCCGGAACTTCAGCAGTGGTCTGTTCTACGCTGGACGCATTATTCTCCGTTTTATTTTCCTCCTCTGTTTTCTTCTCTTCTGAGTCTCCGGCTGAAGGTGCCTTCCCACCGGTCAATCCGGAAATATCTTCTCCTTCATTCCCGATAATTGCCAAAACAGAGTCTACAGCAGCTGCACCTCCTTCTTCCACGCCAACATATAGTAGAGTTCCTTCTACCTCAGATTCAAAATCCTGAACCGCTTTATCGGTTTCAATTTCAGCTAAAATATCTCCTTCTTTTACCTTATCTCCTACTTTTTTATGCCATTTTGCCACTTTCCCTTCCGTCATGGTATCGGAAAGACGAGGCATTGTAATTACTTCTGCCATAATTTTATCGTTAATTTGTTAATGTGATGATGTGATGATAACTTAAAAAGTGAAAATATACTTAACACATCAGCATATCCTCCCATCAGCAAATTGTTTTTAATTTTCTAATTTATCTAAGAACGGATAATCTTCCTGTGCATAAACATATTCATAAATCTTCTTCGCATCAGGATAAGGAGAATTTTCCATAAAGTCCACACATTCTTCAACAAAGTCTCTGGATTTGTTATCCATAGCTTCCAGCTCTTCTTCAGTAGCCCAGTTATTGGCTAAAATTCTTTGTTTTACCAGTTCGATCGGATCATCATTCTTGTGGATGGCAACCTCCTCCTTAGTTCTGTAAGGCTCGGCGTCAGACATGGAGTGACCTCTGTAACGGTATGTTCTTGCCTCGATAAATGTAGGACCGTCACCTCTTCTTGCTCTTTCGATGGCCTCATAAGCAGCTTCCGCTACTTTCTCAGGATCCATGGCATCTACAGGAAGGCTAGGCATTTCATACCCCAATCCTAACTTATAGATATCCTCGTGATTAGCCGTTCTTTTCACAGAAGTTCCCATTGCGTACTGGTTGTTCTCCACAACGAATACCACAGGAAGCTTCCAGTTCATTGCCATGTTGAAAGTTTCATGCAATGAGCCTTGTCTGGCGGCACCATCTCCGAAGAAACAGATATTTACGGCTTTTCTGTCGAAATATTTATCAGCAAAAGCTATTCCCGCTCCTAAAGGAATCTGTCCTCCAACAATACCATGTCCGCCATAAAAACGGTGCTCTTTGCTGAAAATGTGCATAGATCCGCCCATACCTCCTGACGTTCCTGTTGCCTTTCCGCAAAGCTCAGCCATGATTCTTTTAGGATCTACTCCCATAGCCATTGGATGAATGTGGCATCTGTAAGCAGTAATCATACTATCTTTGGTCATATCCATTGCATGCGTGAAGCCGGCAGGTATAGCCTCCTGACCGTTATACAAATGTAAAAAACCTCTGATTTTTTGTTTTAGGTAAAGAGAACGGCATTTATCTTCAAACCTTCTCCACATTGTCATATCTTCATACCACTTCAGGTATACCTCTTTAGAAAATTCTTTCATGTGTTAGCTCTTGCTTATTTATTATGAAATAGTTGAGCAAAATTATAAAAAAAACTTTGTTTTTATTGTATTCATAAATTGTTTTTTTAGTTATAATATTATCTTTGAATTTTAAACTTAAGCATGCCGGAAAAACAATCCATATTTGTTCATAAAATTTCCAGATTTATCTCTGATTTTTTTAATCCGTTAGTTTCTCTGTTTATATTTTTCCTGTACATGAGCATCCGGAAATATTCCTTCACGGATTCCCTTTATTACTTTCTTCCCATATTGCTGATGGTTATATTGCCGGTAATCATCTGGCTGGTATGGAATGTAAAAACGGGAAGATATACGAATATGGATGTTTCCAACCGTGTCCAGAGGAAGAGCTTGTACATCTTCCTTCTCGCATGTATTATTACTTATCTGGTCTTTAATTATCTCAGCAAAGGGTATATTGATCTTGTCATGTTGTTCATCCTTATTTTACTTATTGCCTTACAGATCAGCAATTTTTTCATTAAAAGCTCAATGCATACTGCCTTCAATGGTTTTGTAGCGGCCTTATTTTTTGCTTTGGACTGGGGCATGGGGCTTGTCTGGCTGGGAATAACAGCCCTGGTAGGGATTACAAGGGTGATCCTGAAAAGGCATACGGTAAAAGAAGTATTAATGGGAGCCGGAATCACTTTTGTGGTATCCATTATTTATCTATATTGCAATATACAATTTCAACACTAATATGATATGAAGATCAATCATCTTACCTCTGCAGAAGAGAGCCTCATGAGGTTGTTCTGGCAGCTGGGTTCATTCTACCTCAAAGATATTATGGAACAGCATCCCGAGCCCAAACCTCACCAGAATACAGTTTCCACCTACCTTAAAATATTGGTTGAAAAAGGTTATCTGGCTACTGAAAAGGAAGGCCGGATTTTTAAATATTCCACTATCGTTCCTTTTGATGAGTACAAAAAATTTTTACTGAAAGAGCTCACCCATACCTTCTTTAATGATTCAGGAAAAGAAATTCTGGAATTTTTATTCAATGAAAACCTGATCTCACAGGATGACTTAAAAGGTTTTTTCGATCTTAAAATTGAACTGAAGCCTGCAAAGAGCAAAGTACCTGATCTTGAGTATGCCAACGAAATCCTGCATCCTAAAAAAAAGAAAAAAGGCAAGGACAAGAAAAAGAAAAACAAACAGAAAAAGACCAGCTGAGATAATCTATAAAACACCAGATCATGAAAGCCAAGTTCCGGGAAATCTTAACCCGGGTAAATGAAACTATTTTCCGCTACCCGATGGTTCTCTTAATGGCTATGCTGGCTTCAGCAGGAGCTATATGCATGTTTGAAAACAATCATGCTAAGGAAAGCTTTTTTATTTATTCCAAATTCACCATTTGCACGTGTCTCGGGATTTCTTTAATGTTTGCCTTAAAAATGCTTTCGCAAAGAATCGGAAAAAGCCTTCTTCTTGAAATAGCGGGAATAGCTTTCCTCATCATATTCTATTTCGTTTTACCTGCACAACAAAAAGACTTTACCGAAGTTTACGGATATATGATCGCCGTCACACTCCTGTTATCCCACCTGCTGGTTTCGTTCATTCCGTTTCTAAGCAGAGATAAAGAGCTTAATTTCTGGCAATACAATAAGAACCTTTTTATCAATATTTTTCTGACTGGGATTTTCACGGGGGTTCTTACGGGTGGTGTAGAGCTGGCTATTTTAGCGGTCGACAAACTGTTTGATCTGAATCTTGGTGACCGATCATATACCGATACCTTTTATGTTCTGGCCATATTCGGAAGCTCTTTTATATTTTCATTGTTCAACGAAAACGGGCTTAGCCATCTTGAAAAGGACGGAAATTATCCTGTAATCCTAAAATTCTTTACCCAGTTCATTTTAATCCCTCTTCTTATCATTTATGCCATTATTCTTTACTTCTACTCCTTCAGGATTTTGATCAGCTGGCAGCTGCCAAGAGGCTGGGTTTCCTATCTTGTGCTTGCTTACAGTATTGTGGGGATCATGGCTTTGCTGCTCGTATATCCGTTGAAAGGCCAAAACACAAAATCCTGGGTTAAAATATTTTCAAAAGTATTTTATTATACGGCCATTCCTCTGATCATTCTCCTTTTTACAGCCATTTTTACAAGAATTCTGGCCTATGGATATACCGAACCTAGGTATTTTGTCCTGTTGCTTGCATTATGGCTTCTGAATATAGTCATCTACTTCATGTTCAACAGAAAGGCAAGCCTCAGATTTATCCCTGTTAGTTTGTTTCTGTTTGGCCTATTCTCTTTAATCTTCCCTTATTTCAATGCTTTCAGCGTTGCCAATAGGAGCCAGAAAAGTGAACTGATAAAGCTTTTGGACGAAAAACAACTGCTGGATAATGGTAAGATCAACTTTCAGAAAAAGGTTACCGATACAGTTGCTGATGAAGTTGCCGATAAATTTCACTTTCTTTCGGAAAGGAAGCAGTATAAATTTTTATTTGGTCTCATAGAGGCTGGCAAACAGGAAAAAATAGCTCAAAGCCTCAAATCTGATGAACCTTCAGATCTAAGATACAATGTACTCCGTGCATTTACCAATATCAGCAGAACAAGCAGTCCGAAATATGAAATAATGACCCTGGAATCTGAAAAAAAGACTGTTGATATCGAAGGTTATGAGTATCTGATTATGTTCCGCAATTATGCTAATGAGGAAAGAAAAATCAATGACGACCGGTTAAAAATTATAGAGGATGATAAAAATACGGTTTTAAAAATCATGCTTAATTCAAAGGAAGAAGCAGACTTCACCCCGGCTATCCAAAAACTTTTCCGGGATAACGGGAATAAGGCCGGATATATGAAGGTTCCTGAAATTTCCTGGGAAAAGGATCTGGGGAAATACCATCTTAAAATATTCTTCCCGTATATCTCCATGGATAAAAATCCTTACAATAAAAGCGGAATTGTGACTTATGATAACGCGATACTTATGATCAGGGAAAAATGAAATAAAAAAAGCGGCTGAAAAGCCGCTTATATTTTTTACCAACGACTTCCGCCGCCACGGTTATTACTACCATAGCCTCCGCTTCTGTTGTTTCCGTAACTTCCTCTGCTGTTATTACTGAAACTTCTTTTTGGCTTCTCCTCTCTTGGTTTAGCTTCAGAAACGTTTAATACTTTTCCGTTAAATTCTCTCTGATTAAGAGCTTCGATAGCCTGTTGGCCTTCTTCATCTTCCATTTCGATGAAACCGAAACCTCTGGAACGACCAGTTTCTTTGTCTGTAATAATCTTAGCAGAAGAAACTTCTCCAAATTCTGAAAATAGATCCTGCAACTCGTACTCTTTCGTTGCGTAATTGATGTTAGAAACAAAAATGTTCATTTTAAAAAAAATTAAAAAATTAATAAAGATTTGGTATATAAAAGAAAAACAACATAAAGAATGAACAAATATTGATTCCAAATATAAACTACTGCAAGATACGATTAAAAATCTCATATCAAAGCTTTTTTTTCAATATTATGTTAATTTATTTTTTTTCTGCCCGCCAAATCCGTTTGTACTGCGGGGTTGCAGGTATTCCGTTTAAATGTTATATTTAGGTTAAAATTTGGAATAATGAAACAGCATACCACCAACTATAAGAACACCTTTATTGAAGTGGCGGAGGACTGTCCGGTCTCAATGGCACAGATTCCGCCGGAAAAGAATGTAAAAACACTGGCCAACCTTCAGTATGAAATGATTTCTAAAAATCCTTACCGGTATTCTTCCGATGATATCATCTTTGAATGTCATTCCATAAAAAATGATATCTCTGAAAGTGAGAAAACTGAAGAGAGAAACAGGTTCTTCTCAAAAGGACAGGCCTGCCTGCGGGCTTCGCCGCTAGCGAAAAGATACGGCTTTGGAATCCATCATGATCAGGGAGGAAGAGTGGCCCTTATCCGATGGAAAGTGAAGACTATCAAAAATTTCTGACCGACGATTCCGTTACGAAAATAAAGGCCATGCGATCTAAAAGAAAATAATTGAAGAAATAAATAATCCTTTTCAGATAAGTAAATCTGATCCCTTCTTAAAACATGCTTTTAAGCCTTAAATTTGCACATAAATTATAAAAGATGAATTACCATACCAGAAAATGGGTAAAACCAGAAGACCTGAATCCCAATCATTCGCTCTTCGGGGGAAGATTATTACAATGGATTGATGAAGAAGCCGCACTCTATGCGATCATTCAGCTCGAAAACACAAAAGTTGTCACTAAATTCATTTCCGAGATCAACTTTGTAAGCTCAGCAAAACAGGGTGACATCATTGAAATCGGTATTGAAGTTTCCAAATTCGGCTCCACTTCCCTGACACTGAAGTGTGAGGTAAGAAATAAGATGACACGGCAGACCATTATTACCGTAGATAAAATTGTAATGGTAAATCTTGATGAAAACGGAAATCCTACTCCACATGGCAAAACACAGGTAGAATTTGTAAAAGACCGTTTAAACAAATCACTATGAAGATCTTTATCAAAAATATGGTTTGCAACAGATGCATCTCTGCTGTCGAAACTATTTTTAATAATGCCGGCATTACGCTGAAATCCATCGGCCTTGGTGAAGTTGAGACCGTCTCTGATCTTGCGGATGAAGATCTCCGGGGCATTGAAAAGCAATTGCTGGAGACAGGCTTTGAAAGAATAAAAGATTCCGCCCGCCAGCTTATTGAAAAAATCAAGAACCTGATCATCATGAAGATCAGTGAGCAGGATATTGATGAAAACTTTTTGCTGTCCGAATTTCTGAGCTCAAAGCTTCATAAAGATTACAGTGCACTGTCGAAAACCTTTTCACAGAATGAGAACATTACATTGGAACAGTTTTTCATCCTTCAGAAGATTGAAAAAGTAAAGGAACTGTTTCTGTACAATGAGTTTACCCTCACAGAAATTGCCGGGAAACTGGGATACAGGAGTGTTCAGCATTTATCTTCACAATTCCGGAACAGCACCGGCTTTACCCCTACCGAATTCAAGAAGCTCAAAGTGCATAACCGAAAGCCGTTAGATCAGGTTTAAATTTCCGGTTATAGAGCATCCTTTTCGTATATACTTCATATAAGATTAAAAACAACGTTTAAATGCTTTAAAACTGAATTTTATAACTATTATCCTTAAATTTATAACACGCTTAGATATCCATTTTGGAAATTTGTAGTATAAATTGAAGGAATCATGGAACAACAATATAAAATACTAGGAATGACCTGCTCCGGCTGTCAGAAGAAGATTTCGGAAAAACTGAACAGCATTGAAGGCATACAAGCGGATATCAATCTTGAGACCGGCACTGCAACGATCACTTCCGGAAAAGAAATCCGGCTTTCAGCATTGAACAAAGCTTTGGAAGAGATCGGAAATTACAGACTTGAAGATCCTGCTGATCCCGGAAAAGCTTTTATCAAGCCTCAGGACAGGATATCTCCTTCATCCGTTTACTATTGTCCGATGGAATGCGAGGGCGATAAAGTCTATTTCCAGCAAGGTAAAAGATGCTCGGTCTGTAATATGTACTTAGTGCCTATAGAAGAAAAGCTGGCAAAGGACCCCAATCATAAGCCTGCTTATTCTCCCTCCAACCTCCCGGAAAACTTTAAGGATAATATCGGAAAATATTATTGCCCGATGTTCTGTGAGGGGGATAAGGTGTATGCCGAAAAAGGAGATTGCCCGGTTTGCCATATGCATCTGGAAAAAATCACGGAAGACCTGGTTACAAATTCAGCTTCCCATCACCATCACCATCATCATTCTCATGATCACCATCATGCGCCGGCCAAGATTACAGACGAAATGGCAGGGAGATATTATTGCCCGATGTACTGTGAAGGTGACAAAACCTATGACAGCAATGTAGGATGCCCGGTTTGCGGAATGGATCTGGTAAAGTATCCGGAAAAAAGAACGGCAAAATATACCTGCCCGATGCATCCCGAGATCATCCGTGATGAACCGGGAAGCTGCCCTATCTGTGGAATGGATCTGGTAAAAATACCGGACACCGGTGCTGATGAAGAAGATGAAACCTATAATATATTGAAAAGGAAATTCATTATTTCCCTGGTATTCACCATTCCGGTTTTTATACTTTCCATGGGGGGAATGCTGATTCGTTTTCCTTTTTCACATACAACACAGGGTATAATTGAATTAATACTTACCCTGCCGGTCCTGTTCTATTCCGGCTGGTTTCTGATGAAAAGAGGCTGGGTTTCATTTAAAACCTGGAATCTGAATATGTTCAGCCTGATCGCCCTGGGAGTTGCAGCAGCCTTTATCTTTAGCCTTGCAGCATTAGCCTTTCCCGGCATGATTCCTCATGAAATCCGGGGACATAATCATGAAGCTCCTTTATACTTTGAAGCAGTATGTGTCATCCTGACGCTCGTCATTTTAGGGCAACTGATGGAAGCGGCAGCCCACAAAAAAACAGGAAATGCCATCCGGGAGCTGATGAATCTTTCTCCGGACGAGGCCAACCTCATAGTAAACGGGGAAGAAAAAAAAGTCCCACTTTCACATGTTAAGATCGGGGATCTTCTAAAAGTAAAGCCGGGGGAAAAGATTCCGGTTGACGGCAAAATCACAGACGGAAACTCTTTGGTAGACGAAAGCATGATTACAGGAGAGCCTGTTCCTGTAGAAAAGAATATTGGCGACAGGGTATCTTCGGGAACCATCAACGGAAACCGGATTTTTGTAATGAAAGCTGAAAAAGTGGGTGATGAAACCCTTCTTTCACAGATCATCAAAATGGTCAACGAAGCCAGCCGAAGCAAGGCTCCGATACAAAAACTGACGGATAAAGTTTCTAAAATCTTTGTTCCTGCTGTTATTTTTATTGCTGTCCTTACATTTATATGCTGGCAGCTTTTGGGTCCCGAAGGGCAAAAAACCTTATTCGCTTTCGTAAATGCCGTTGCCGTTCTTATCGTGGCCTGTCCCTGTGCTTTAGGGCTGGCAACGCCTATGTCCCTGATGGTGGGTATTGGTAAAGGCGCTAAAAACGGAATCCTGATCAAAAATGCGGAGGCCCTTGAACAGATGAACAAGGTAAATGTTTTAATTACCGATAAAACCGGAACTTTAACGGAGGGAAGACCATCAGCAGAACATATAGAAACCACCGACGGACAAGAGAAAAGCAAAGTTTTAAAACTGGCCTACTCATTGAACCAGAATTCGGAGCATCCTTTATCCAATGCTGTTATAAAAAGGGCTAAAGATGAGAATATCACTCCTGAAAAAGTAGAAGGTTTTGAAAATATTTCAGGAAAAGGTGTTAAAGGAAATATCAATGGAGAAACCGTTTACCTCGGTAATGAGAGCCTGCTGGTCTCAAACCGGATCACAATTCCTGAAAACCTGAAGCGGAAAGCTGTGGAAGTACAGTCAGGAGCCCACACCGTTTCTTATGTTGCCCAGGGTAATGAAGTTCTCGGCTTCATCAGCTTTACGGACAAGATCAAGGAAAGCTCCAGGCAGGCTGTTCAACAACTGCTGAAAGAAGGAATAGATATCATTATGATGACCGGTGACAATGAGCATACCGCAAAAGCAGTTGCAAGGGAACTGGGAATCAGGCATTTCAAAGCCAATTGCCATCCTGAGGATAAGCTGAATGAAGTAAAAAAGCTACAGAAAGAAGGTAAAATCGTTGCCATGACCGGTGACGGGATCAATGATTCCCCAGCCCTGGCCCAGGCCAATATCGGCATAGCAATGGGTACCGGAACGGATGTAGCCATTGAAAGCTCGGAAATAACCCTTCTGAAAGGAGATATCCTGGGGGTTGCCAAAGCCAGACTGCTAAGTGAAAAGCTCTTAAAAAACATCAAAGAGAATCTGTTCTTCGCATTCATCTATAATGTTCTGGGGGTTCCGGTTGCGGCAGGATTATTGTATCCATTTTTCGGGATACTTTTATCCCCAATGATAGCTGCTGCCGCCATGAGCTTCAGCTCCCTCTCAGTGATCCTGAATTCGTTACGGCTGAATTCCGTGGATCTGGATATTAATAAGCAAGATAACTCGCTATGAAAAAAGAAGGTCTTTACATTGGATGTTCAGGTTTTTACAACAACGACTGGAAGGGATTCTTTTATCCCGAAGGCGCTAAAGGTAAAGACTTTCTTACCTTATATTCACAAAAATTCAATGCCGTGGAGATCAATTCCACATTTTACAGGAACCCCACTTCCAAAACCCTTGCCAAATGGACCGAGGAAACACCGGATCATTTCAGGTTCTTCATTAAGATCCCAAGGGCCATTTCACACATGAAGCGCCTGGAAAACTGCAAGGAAGAAATCTCCGGGTTCTGTGATCATATCAGTAGCAACATTCAGGAAAAATTATCCGGATTCCTCTACCAGTTTCCCGCTTCATTCAGAAACACCCCGGAGAACATAGAGCGGATCCTGGCCAATCTGGACTTTAACTTTTTAAATGTGGTTGAGTTCCGCCATGAGTCCTGGTGGACTGAAGACATTTTTAACATTTTAAAGGATAATGAGATTGTTTTCCCGGGAGTGAGCTTTCCGGGAAATCTTCCGGAGACTGTGATTGAAAACCATCCGGAAGTATTGTATTACAGACTTCATGGTAAACCGGTTCTCTATAAATCCGAATATGCTGAAAAGTTTCTCGACCATCTGTCAGCCAGGATACAACAGGCGGGCAAAAAGAAGTCCTTTATATTTTTTAATAATACCTGGGGCAATGCAGCCATAAAAAATGCCCTCTATTTAAAGAATATCTTACATAAAAAAACTGATCATTAAAATCTCCTTAAAAATTAAATATGCTGATAAAATTGGCACATGATTTGTTAACAATATTTTGTATTTTTTAACAATTTTTAACATTAATTCCTGTTACATTTTATGAGAAAAAATTTTGCGGAGAAGTCACGGAAAATGGCTTTTCTAGGGATGTTTGCATTGGTGAGTGCAACTTCAATTCTATTCAACGGCTGTGACCAGAAAAAGAACAACCCACCATTAAAAAAAGTGGTCCCCCAACAGCATCCCGTCGCAAAAGAAGCCCCCGAAATGTCCGAAACCGACATTGAGCTCATACCATCGGATAAAAGAGTTATTTATCTTACCTTTGACGACGGGCCCAATAAGGGAACTGAAAGTCTCTTAAAAATCCTGCATAAAAGGAAGGTCTGCGCCACAGCTTTCCTGGTCGGAAAACATGCCTACGGCAGCAAAAAACAAAAAGATGACCTGGAGCTTTTAAGGAAAGATCCTTTAATTGAGCTGGCCAATCACAGCTTTACCCATGCCCATAACCGATATACAGACTTTTATAAAAATCCTGATGCGGTGGTACATGATTTCGATACCGCTAAAGACAGCTTAAAGCTATATGATAAAATCGCAAGAACACCGGGAAGAAATATCTGGAGGCTCAGCAACATAAACGCTACTGATATCAAAAGCTCGGCAGAGGCTGCTGATCAACTGAAAAAAGCAGGATACAGGGTCATAGGCTGGGATCTGGAATGGAAGCCTACCGATAAAATGGCGTTAAAAGGGAACCATGAGGCGATGCTGAAAAAGGTGGACAGCATATTTTTCAATGACCTTGAAAAAACTTCAAGACATCTGGTTTTTCTTACCCATGACCAGTATCTGACGGATACCGACTCTATTAATGAGCTGGATCAGTTCATCGAAAAGCTGCAGAAAAGCAACCGCTTTGTATTTAAGAAAATCTCGGAGTACCCTAAAATCAATGAGATCCTGAACTGATCTTTCATAATACCTTGGTTTTTGGCATTAAAATCCGGAAATTTGCAATCATGAGTATCAAAGAAAATTATACCAATATAAAAAAACAGCTTCCCGAAAACGTAGAGCTGGTAGCTGTTTCAAAGACACACCCTGTTTCAGCAATTCTGGAGGTCTATGACCTGGGACAGAGGGTTTTCGGAGAAAACAAAGTACAGGAACTGCTGGAAAAACACCCTCTCCTGCCCCAAGATATACAATGGCATCTTATCGGTCATTTACAGACCAATAAGGTAAAGTATATTGCTGAATTCATAGATACCATCCAAAGTGTGGACTCTGAGAGGCTATTGGCAGAGATCAATAAAGAAGCCGGAAAACACCAGCGGAAAATCAAAGTGTTGCTCCAGGTGAAAATTGCCGAAGAGGACAGCAAGTTCGGACTGGAAATCAGCGAGGCCCGGAACCTGTTTGAAAAATGCATGAACCGAGAGTTTCCACATATTGAAGTTACCGGGCTGATGGGAATGGCAACATTTACTGATGACAAAGAACAGATCCGGAAAGAATTTTTAACGCTAAAAGAGGTTTTTGATGAATTAAATCAACTAAAACAGCTGAAAACATTATCAATGGGAATGAGTGATGATTTCCCGATCGCGATTGAATGTGGCGCTAATTCAGTAAGGGTAGGTTCGGCAATTTTCGGGCAAAGGGATTATTCAAAATAAAAGATTTAGGTATGATTTTTGCTAATAATTCAATCAAAAATTTCTAAATTTGCAACTATGCAAAAAATCCTTATTGTAGAAGACGAAAAAGCAATCTCGGGAGTACTTCACAGTATTCTTTCTGACGAACTTACCGATTATGAATTTGTTATCGCCGAAGATGGCCTGGAAGGTTACAAGCAAGTGGAAAAAGAAGACTTTGCGCTGGTAATTTCAGACATCAAGATGCCGAAACTTTCAGGTACTGAGCTGTTGAAACAAAGCCTGGCACTGAAACCGGACATCACCTTCATCATGATCTCAGGCCATGCGGATATTGATTCTGCCGTATCCTGCCTGAAAGAAGGGGCGTATGATTTCATTTCAAAACCCATTGACATCAACAGGCTGATAACCAGTGTAAAGAACGCGTTGGCTAAAGAATATCTGAAGAAAGAAAACAAAACCCTCCAAACTGAAAATAAAACTCTGAAGAAGAAGGTAAGCAAAAAATACCAGATGATCGGTGAATCCCCTGCTTTAAAAAAAATCCAGGACATGATCGATAAGGTTGCTGCCTCTGATGCCAGAGTTTTGATTACGGGGCCAAACGGTGCAGGAAAAGAACTGGTAGCTCATGCCATTCACAATCAAAGTGACCGTGCCAAAGGCCCTATGGTAGAGGTAAACTGTGCAGCAATTCCGTCTGAACTGATTGAGTCTGAGCTTTTCGGACATGTAAAGGGGTCATTTACAGGCGCTATTAAGGATAAGCAGGGTAAATTTGAGCAGGCAACAGGAGGTACAATCTTCCTTGATGAGATCGGAGACATGAGCCTGATTGCACAGGCCAAGGTGCTGAGAGCGTTACAGGAAAGCAAAGTATCACCTGTGGGAAGTGATAAGGAAATAAAGGTAGACGTAAGGGTTCTTGCCGCAACAAACAAAAACATGCAGACTGAAATTGAAGCCGGAAGATTCAGGGAGGACCTTTATCACAGACTTTCCGTAATTGAAATTTATGTTCCGCCATTGGATGAAAGGAAGGAAGATATCAAATTACTGGTAGAGCATTTTGCAGGCCTGATTGCCGATGAGCACGGTACTGCTGTGAAAAAATTTGATGATAAGGCTATTGAGGCGCTTAAAGCGCTTTCCTGGACCGGAAATATCAGAGAATTAAGAAACGTTGTGGAAAGATTGATTATACTTGGCGGGAACACGGTTTCTGCGGAAGATGTTGCAAGTTTTGTAAGGAAATGATTAAATTATTAATTAAAACATATAAAAATTTGCAGTATTGTTACTGCAAATTTTTTTTTAAAACTATATGAGCTTTTTAAATAAACACTATACTCAGGAATGTCTGAAACTGGCTCTTCCCGTAATGCTCACGCAGGTAGGTCAGGTTTCTGTGAATCTGTTCGATAATATCATCGTTGGAAAACTGCTGGGTGCCGATGCGCTGGCCTCCGTATCATTGGGGAACGCCGTATTTTTTTCGATGTTTGTTCTGGCATTAGGGTTTTCTTTTGCCATCCCGCCATTGGTTTCCGAAGCCCATTCTCAGGAAGATCATAAAACCATCAATTCAGTTTTCAGCCACGGATTTATTATTAATATTTCCGTAGGGATTATTCTGATGGTCATTTTATTTTTAGGGATGCCGCTGCTCCGCCATTCAGGACAGCCGGCCAAGATCATTCCTGATACCGTGGACTTTTTAAGCATCATGGCGATAAGCATTATTCCGTTCATGGCTTTCCAGACCCTGAGGGAAGTCTCTGAAGGCCTGTCTTATACGATAGGAGTTACAAAGGCGACGATCATTGCCAATATCATCAATATCGTTTTAAATTATGTTTTCATCAAAGGATTGTTCGGGATTCCGCCCATGGGGGTAAAAGGCTCCGCTCTGGCAAGCCTCATTGCCAGGATTTTCATGGTGGTATTCCTTTATTTTGTTCTTTTGCATGAGAAAAAAACGAAACGTTATATCCAGGATTTTTCCTTAAAGGTTCAGATATTTTCGAAGATAATGTTTGATAAGATGATCAGACTGGGATTGCCAACGGCCTTACAGATGTTTTTTGAGGTAACTGCCTTTGCCGGGGCCGCCTTTATCTGCGGTCTGATTTCCGCTCATGATATCGCTTCCCATCAGATCGCACTCAGTATGGCTTCGTTCACCTTCAACCTGTGTGTTGGGTTCAGTGTGGCGTCAACGGTAATGATCGGGAGAAAGCTTGGTGAACGTAATTTTGTAGAGCTGAGAAAGGTTGGGATCAATAATCTGAAGATCGCCTTTATTTTTATGAGCGTCTGCGGAATCATTTTTATTCTGGGCAGAAATTTCCTCCCTACGTTTTTCACTAAAAAAGAGGAAGTTGAGGTAATCACCTTAGCCTCCAAATTATTGATTATCGCGGCACTGTTCCAGCTTTCAGACGGAATCCAGGTAACGGCCCTGGGAACATTGAGAGGTTTGCAGGATGTAAAGATACCTTCTATTTATACGTTCATTGCCTATTGGCTGGTCACCATCCCATTAGGCTATTTTCTGTGCGTCACTTTACAGATGGGAGCTTTCGGAATGTGGATTGCCTTAGGTTTGGGGCTTACGGTTTCTGCTGTTTTCCTGGTAAAAAGGTTCCTGAATATGTCCGCCAGAAGGATAAGACAAAATGCATAATAATCCGGCCTGAAATCAGGCCGGTATTTTTTTTGGGTCCGGATCGATCTAGCTTAAGCTTTTCAATGCCCTGTTCAGGCTTCTTACCGTAACTCCCAGATAGGCGGCCATATCTTCTTTTGAAATTTCCATTCCAAGCCTGGACTGCAGCTTAAGCAGTTTTGCCAAACTATGTTCCGTAGTATAAAGCTGCTGATACGATGCCCGGCTGGAAGTATTCACGATGCGTTCGGTAAAAACATCCAGCAACAGATTATTCAGAACCAGGTCGTTCTTAAGTAAAGATGTGAAATACGGCAGGGAAATCGCGTATACTGTAGTATCTGCCATGGCTTCAATACTGCATAAGCAGGGAATATTCCTGATCAGTTCCGTTTCGCCAACGATCTCTCCTCTTCCCAAAAACTCCACAATATATTCTTTTTCATTTTCTTCAACAAAAAAGCACTTCGTGATCCCTTCCCGGATCAGCATCACCCTGGGCAGCGGTTCATTTTGTGTCAGTAACCTTTCTCCTTTGGAGAATGACCTTATGATGATATCTTCTTTACGGTTCTGCTTTTCGTAAAGTTCATTGAAATAATTCAAAAAAGTCTGATTGGTTCGTAGCATAATATGTACCGGGACAAATGTCCTTTTCTGATGTATTTTTTATCTTGAATTTTGCCGGTAAAAATTACAAAATAAAATGGATACTATAACAACTATTGCTTTTGATGCTGATGATACGCTATGGATGAATGAAGCCTACTTCCAGAAAGCTGAAAAGGAGTTTTGCTCTCTTCTTGAAGACTACATGCCACAACATTCCGTTTCGCAGGAACTTTTTAAAACCGAAATGCGGAATTTAGCTCTGTATGGTTACGGGGTAAAGGGTTTTATACTTTGTATGCTGGAAACCGCAGACAGAATCTCCGCAGGTACGGCCCCGTTTCAATTGATCACTAAGATCATAGAGCTGGGAAAAGAGCTGCTCCAGAAGCCGGTCCAACTCCTCGATGGGGTGCCCGAAACACTGGAAAGCCTGAAAGGAAGATACAGACTGGTAATTGCTACCAAAGGTGATCTGCTGGATCAGGAACGGAAACTGAAAAAATCAGGATTACAGGATCATTTTCATCATATAGAAATCATGAGTGACAAAAAAGAAGATGATTACAAAAAGTTGTTAAGGCACCTGGATTGCAGACCTGAAAATTTTCTGATGATCGGCAATTCAATAAAGTCAGATATTTTACCTGTACTGGAGATCGGAGGATATACCGCCCATATCCCCTATTATCTGACCTGGGCCCATGAGCATATGGAGCACAGCCTGCAACATGCCCGGTATACAGAATTGAAGAGTATAAATGAGATCATCCATAAACTTTCTCTGTAATGTGGCTGTATGCCGCCTCAAAGCAAACAGTATATCTTCTGATATTTTTTAGCAATGGCAGAACCGTTTCTGCTATACAGAACAAAAAAAGCTGCCTTTTCGGGGCAGCTTACTTATATTTTATTCCTGGATTACCAGTCTGATGCTCTTTTTCTTTTTTCGATCATACGGTCAACCGAAATTTTGCCGGCCCCAAAGGCCATCAGCAGTAAGTAGACAGACAGATAAATAAGGCTCAGCTCTTTCGTTTTAAAGGGGTCTGCACTATGCACCACAAAACCTGCAATAATCATGGTGAAAATCAGGAATCCTAACGCAACTCTTGTAAACAGGCCTAAAATAAGAAGTATTGAACAAACAAACTCAGCAAATACCGTAAGGATCAGAGATATCTGAGGACCTAAGCCTAAAAAATCGAAGAATTCAATTTTTTCACCTTCCAATAAGGTCAGGAGTTTCGGAAATCCGTGAGACAACATAGAAAAACCAATAAAAACTCTCACAATTAACAAAATAATATCCCTGAATACTGTAGTAGATTTTGAGTTAAAATAGTTCATTCATGAAAATTTTATAATAAATATAATAAAAATCTTTTATTACAACGGTAAGTATTGCTTTTTTAGTCTATCGGTAACCAAAGTTTTTAAGGTCGCGCTCATTTTTGCGCCAGTCTTTTTTCACTTTTACAAAAAGGTTCAGATGTATTTTTTTAGCAAAAAACTTCTCAAGATCAAGTCTGGCTTCTGTTCCCACTTTTTTAATCGCCTCCCCTTTATGGCCGATCAGGATTCCTTTCTGGGTATCTCTCTCAACATATATGATAGAGTCTATAAAGATAATTCCTTCTTTTTCCTTAAACTGTTCCGTCACTACTTCTACGGAATAAGGAATCTCTTTATCGTAATTCAGGAGGATCTTTTCCCGGATCGCTTCATTCACAAAAAACCTTTCTGGCTTATCCGTAAACTGATCTTTGTCGTAATACGGTGGATTTTCCGGCAATAGGGATTTTATTTTAGGCAGGATAATATCTGTATTAAAGGCATTCAGGGCAGAAATAGGAAGTATCTCGGCCTTCGGGATCCTGTTATGCCATTCTTCCACCAGCTTTTCAAGGCCTTCCTGATCGGTCTGGTCTATTTTATTCAGCAATAATAAGACTGGTACAGGAATCTTATTCAGTTTTTCAATCAAAAATTCTGAAGGTTCGGTTTTATCGGTAACATCTACAATGAACAGAAAAACATCGGCATCCTGCAAAGAATCCTTCACAAAATCCATCATTTTCTCCTGAAGACCATATTTAGGGTCCAATACTCCCGGAGTATCCGAAAATACAATCTGCAGATCATCTTCATTATAGATTCCAAAAATCCTGTGACGTGTGGTCTGGGCCTTTTGTGTAACAATTGCCAGCTTCTCTCCCATCAACTGATTCAGTAAGGTAGATTTTCCGGCATTAGGCTTACCAACTATGTTTACAAATCCCGCTTTATGCATATCATTATATTATGAACGCAAAGTTAGTAAACAAAAATGTATTTAAGGGACAAAAGCTTGATAAATCCAATGAAAAGCAGATACCGGATTTTTAATTACTTTACTGAATTTTTATGGACCAGTTTTGCCGGGAATGTTACTCTCTTTCCGTCAGCTGTATAGTTATTGATCTGGCGGTCAAGCAATTTTACGGCTTCTTCCGCCATTTCGGTAAGGGGCTGCTGAACATAGCTGATCTCTTTCGGAAAAAGCTGGTAGGCTTCGGTTTCATCGAAAGCAACCACCGAGACGTCATTCGGAACCCTGATATTGTTCTTTAAAAGGTACTTTAATCCGGCGATCCCCAGCTTATTGCTGGAAAAGTATATGGCCGTTCTTTTGGAGAGGTTTAGGTTTTCTTTTAATCCTGAAAAAACTTCCTGCTCAATATGATGAATGCCTGTCAATATTTTTTTCAGACAGGTCCCCGTTGATTTCACTCTTCTGTCAAAGCCTTCCTGCCGGTCTAAGAGATGTGGCAATGCTGTATCATACCCCACATAAATTATTTCATCAAAATTTTTCCGGATCAGGATATCGCAGATATGTTCGGAGATTTCTGAATTATTGATCATCACGCCCGGAATATTTATATTCTTAAGATACCTGTCAATGGTAATAACGGGATATTCTTCATTGACAAGCCGGATAATGGCCTCCTCTGAGTTTGCCACCGGAGCCACGATCATCCCGTCCACCTGCTGTTCAGAAAAAAGCTCTGTAAGTTTTTTGAATTTTTCAGGGTTTTCATCAGAACTTCCTATCAGCAGGGAGTAGCCCAGCTTCATGGCTTCATCTTCGATACATCTTGCGATATTTGAATAAAAGTCATTGGATATGTCAGCTACAATAAGCCCGATCAGCCTGGTTTTATTCATTTTCAGGCTTCTGGCTATTTTATTCGGAGTATAATTAATGGTTTTAGCGGTTTCAATGATCTTTTTCTTGGTGGCATCACTGATTCTGCTTCCTTCTTTTTTATTAAGAACATAGGAAACCGTTGCAACGGATACCCCTACGATCCTCGCAATATCTTTTATGGAAGCTCTTTTCATGGTTATTTTTTTCGTACAAAGTATTCTATAAAATGCAAAAAAACAAGAGTCTTATTTTTTGGGTCGTTTCCGAAAAAATTATATTTTCGCAACTTTTTTCAGCTTTCTTGTCTTTAGTTTAATATTATGGAAAACAAATATATAACTATAAATTATTCCAGCAATTAGCCGGATAACAATTAAAAACATCAACTTAAGTGCATTTTTTGATTAAACACTTACATTACGAATTTAAAGTTTATTTCATTTAAACGTTAAAAACTGATAATTTTGGATTCATCTAAGTCACACTTATGAATATAGACCAAATTCTCAACGCCATACATCCGCTGCCGGAAAATTCCCGCGAAAACCTGAAGAAATACATCACCGAAGTTAACTACCCGAAACATCATGAACTGATGGAGGCTTATAAAATTGTCCCTCATATTTATTTTATAAAGAAAGGAATTGTACGGGCCTATGCTTCTACCCGGGATACTAATGACATCACTTTCTGGTTCGGAAGCGAGGGGGAAGCCGTTATTTCAATGAAAAGCTATGTGGAGGGCCAACCCGGCTATGAAAGCATTGAACTTTTGGAGAACTGTGAATTGTATCAGCTGGAAACCGTAAGGCTTAAAGAGCTTTTTAACAGGGATATCCATATTGCCAACTGGGGCAGGAAGTTTGCAGAAAGGGAATTGGTCCGCACCGAAGAACTGATTATCTCCAGGCAGTTCAAAACAGCTACGGAACGTTATAAGGATCTGTTAAGGGATAAACCTCATTTGCTGAAAAGAGTCCAGCTGGGGCACATTGCCTCTTATCTTGGCATAACCCAGGTAAGCTTAAGCAGAATCCGGGCGGAAATAAAGTAATGATTATCATTTTTTAACAATTGTAAAATTTTGTTTCCTTTTAAATATGCACCTTTGCAACAATAAATGATCAGAAATGAATTGGGTTATTTTAATTATTGCAGGATTATTTGAAGTGGCTTTCGCATCGTGCCTGGCCAAAGTAAAGGAGACATCGGGTACCGAAATGTACTACTGGTTCGCCGGCTTTCTGGTTTCTTTAACGGTGAGTATGCTTTTGCTTATCAAAGCTACCCAGACCCTGCCCATAGGAACAGCTTATGCTGTATGGACCGGAATCGGGGCGGTAGGAACAGCCCTGATGGGAATTTTCTTTTTTAAGGATCCGGTAAGCTTCTGGAGGATCTTTTTCATCATAACCTTAATCGGATCTGTGGTGGGGTTGAAAGCCGTTTCTCATTAACAGATATAAATCAAAACGTCTCCGGATGCGGAGACGTTTTTATCTATCTTTAAAAACTACAGGCAGTATCTCATTTTTTCTTAACCCGTACTTTTTGATTTCTTCCTCCGAGAATTTCCGGGAATAGAAATTTGGTTCTGTCCGGAAGCCGGCTTTTCTCAGACGATCAAAATAATCCATTCCATACCAGCGTACATGGTCATACTGTCCGAAGTGCTTCTGTCGTTCCTTAGGATCCTTAATGGTAAAATCTTCGTAGGTTTTTTCCAGCGAGTTCTTCATAGGAACCTGAAAGATCCCCCAGCCTCCCGGCCTCATTACCCTGTAAAGTTCACTCATTGCCCTGGCATCATCTTCAATATGCTCCAGAACATGGTTACAAAAAACAATATCAAAGCTTTCATCAGCAAAGGGCAGATCCAGCACATCCGCTTTTATATCTACAATAGGAGAATACAGGTCTGCCGAGATATAATCCAGATTCCTCATCCTCTTGAACTTTCTTAAAAATTCCTGCTCTGGGGCTATATGCAGAACTTTATAATTCTTTATAAAAAAATCAGTCTCATTCTGCAGATACAGCCACATCTGGCGGTGCCTTTCAAGGCTTAGGGTTCCCGGTGACAAGGCATTCTCTCTCTGCCTGCCGTATCCGTACGGCAGGAATTTCCGGTAAGATCTGCCGTCAATGGGATCAAAAAACTGATCACCTTTGAAGAACCGGTAAATAAGCGGTCTGGCCCATATGCTCATCTTGATAAGCACCGGACGCGGGATTTTATTTAATAGAAGCTTGGTTACTTTTTTCATCAAAAGTCCATTTGGAAAGGCTTCTCTTCATCACTTTCGATGCCCAGGGCCTCGTAAATATACTGGAATGTGGAAAGAAGCACGGGTTTTCCGTTGATAACCGCCACATCATGCTCGAAATGTGCGGAAGGCTGGTTGTCTAAAGTCGTAACCGTCCACCCGTCGTCATGGAATTTTACTTTTTCTGTTCCCAGGTTGATCATCGGCTCAATGGCAATAGCCAATCCGTCTTTAATTACTTTTCCGCTTCCCTGTCTTCCATAGTTCGGAACCTGCGGATCTTCATGCATTTTTCTTCCGAGGCCATGCCCTACCAGTTCTCTCACCACTCCATAGCCTTCTTTTTCACAATAGGATTGTATGGCATGGGAAATATCACCGATCCTTTTTCCACGGATACACTGCTCGATTCCCTTATACAGGGATTCCTTCGTTACCTTCAAAAGTTTTTTCACTTCCGGTTTTACTTCTCCGATTTCAAAGGTATAGGCATGATCGCCTACAAATCCGTTCAGGATAACTCCACAGTCTACAGAAAGCACATCTCCTTCTTTCACCACCTCATTGTTGGGAAAGCCATGAACCACCTGCTCATTGGGAGAAATGCATAATGAATTCGGGAAACCTCCGTAGCCCAGGAATGCAGGCTCGGCACCGTGGTCTTTGATAAATTCATAAGCCAGTTTATCTAAATGCAAAGTCGTAATTCCAGGTTTGATTTCCTTGGCTAACATCCCCAGGGTTTTAGAGACAAGACGTGCGCTTTGCTTCATCAGACGAAGTTCGTCTATCGTTTTTAATTGAATCATTTCTATTTAGGTTAGATTTTAGAGATCAGAAGGCTAATCTATCCCAAACCGGTCAAAATGAAATGGGACCATCTTCTCACTCTAAATTTATCGGATAACCGGAGCTGAAGGTTAAAAATGCCATTAAGCAAATATTAACTTCCAATTCCTTTTACCAGAATAATCCTTTTTTCTTTTCTTTTTTCAGTTTGGAATAGGCCAGGACTTCTTTTCCTTCCACTCGGAACTCTATTCTTTCCTGGATGATGTTGTAGATCTCTCCCCAGCCCGGGAATCCGCCCAGATTCCGGTCATCAATAAACCAGTCCGCATCCAGTTTTCTGGATTGTGTTTCAGGATCGAAAACTTCTCCTTCAAAACTTGAGTTTACAGCATAAAATTCTATTCCGTTCTGTCTGCAAAATTCTACAGCTTCATCCAGGGTTTTTCCGTGTCTGTACGTCCAGAGAATCAGCCTGTAACCTTCCGCCTGTAATCTTTTTAAGGTTTCAAAAGCGAAAATTTTCGGCTTTCCAATTGCCGGATAAGCATCATCAACAATAGTTCCGTCAAAGTCAACAGCAATTTTCTTGTTGTTCATCATTTTCGAATGTAATTTAGAAGTGCAAAGATACAAATAAAAAAAGTGCCAAAAATCATTGGCACCTTAGTTTTATCATTTTATGACCTGTACGGATCTAACTTTTCACCCAGCTGAACTGGAACTGCTGATCAGGAGTAGAAACCCTGTCCGTAATTTTCTGCAACCTTGCGGGAAGCTTCATCAGGTATTCCTGGGCTTTTTCAGCTTTTTCCGTAAGGCCCTTGATATGCTCGATCTTCCATTCATCCAACAGGTCTTTCAGAATATTGATATAGTCATGCCCTGTGTACACCATACATCTCTGGGCCGCATCTGAGAAATGCTCCCAAAGCTCTCCTACCTTCTGGCCGGATTGTCTCATCAGGTGGGCAGGCATTACGATCTTTTTACGCATCATATCTTCAAATGCCAGAATCATTTCAGAAGGGTCTATTTCAAGGATCTTGGCCACGAAATGTTTATAGGCCTTAGCATGTCTTGCCTCATCTGCCGCGATCACACCGCACATTTTAGCCAGCTTCGTATTCCCTGACTGTTTTGCCAGTGTCCCCACTCTCCTGTGGGAAATGTTGGTCGCCGTTTCCTGGAAACTGGTGTAAATAAAGTTTCTGTAAGGATCCATGCTGGTTCCAAGATCAAAACCGTCATTGATCAGATATTGGGTAGTGATCTCCACTTCCCTCATATTTACTCTTCCGCAAAGGTAAAGGTACTTATTCAACAGGTCTCCGTGCCTGTTCTCTTCCGCTGTCCAGGCTCTTACCCAATTTACCCATCCTACTTTTTCTTCCTGATTAATTCCTTCCACACCCATCAGCCATGATTCATAAGATGGCAATGCTTCTTCCGTAATACAGTCCCCGATAAGGGTAACAAATAAATCGTAAGGCATTTCGCGGGCAAAGGTCTGAATTTCTTCTAAATCGTATTTGAAGTTTTCGCTTGAAGGATCGGGAAGCATGTCAGAAGGTTGCCAGATCTTCTCAATCGGCGTTAAAAATTTTTCCAGAAAAGAACCTACTTCCTTTTCCAAAATTCCCATTACTTCTTTCCTAACAAGCTTTTGATACATTATAACTATTTAATTTTTAATTTACAAAGATATGATTTATTATTTTAAGCATAACAATTATCGTGCCTGACATAAATCATAATGATATACCGATATCAAGATCATAACGGTATTTTTATACTATTATTATTAATTACTGATTTCAGCTGACTAAAATATCGCCGGTCATTACTGCCGGAATCTCTATTCCCATTACTTTTAAAATAGTCGGGGCCACATCACCCAGTTTTCCTGATCTCAGGTTCCAGGTATGATCCTTATCCATTACGATGAACGGAACCAGATTGGTTGAATGCTGGGTATTCGGGGTACCGTCCGGATTGATCATCACATCGGAATTTCCGTGGTCTGCCAGAATAAAAACTGCATAACCGTGTTCATAGGCCGTGGCAGCTACTTTTTCGATACATTGATCAACGGTCTCTGCCGCTTTTACGGCCGCCGAGAATACTCCTGTATGGCCTACCATATCCGTATTAGCAAAATTCAGGCAGATAAAATCTGCCGTTTCTTTTTCAAGTTCCGGAATAATGGCATTGGTAATATCATATGCGGACATTTCGGGTTTCAGATCATAAGTGGGAACATCCTTCGGGCTTGGGCAAAGTAACCTCCTTTCTCCTATGAACTCCTGTTCCCTGCCTCCTGAAAAGAAAAATGTCACATGCGGATACTTTTCCGTTTCGGCGATCCTGATCTGGGTCTTTCCGTTTCTTTCAAGGACCTCACCCATGGTTTCTTTCAATACTTCATCATCAAAAACCACTTTTACATCATGGAATGTCTTATCATAGTTCGTTAAAGTGATATAATACAGATCCAGCTTCCTCATAAAAAATTCCGGAAAATCCTGTTGGGAAAGCACTTCTGTGATCTCTCTTCCCCGGTCTGTACGGAAATTGAAGCAGATGACCACATCATGGTCCACAATCTTGGCTACCGGAACCACATTTCCTGTAGCAGTGGTTTTCATTAAAATTATAGGTTTTAAAAACTCGTCGGTCACATTGGCATCATAAGAAGCTTTAACAGCGGCCACAGCGGCCGTAGTCTGAAGGCCAACGCCTTCCACCAGGGCATCGTAAGCCAGCTTCACCCGTTCCCATCTCTTATCTCTGTCCATGGCGTAATATCTTCCTACAATGGTGGCCAGTTTTCCCGTAGTGGCTTCCATATGTCTCTGAAGCTCTTCAATGAAGCCTATTCCCGAATGCGGATCACAGTCTCTGCCATCCGTGAAGGCATGAACGAAAACGTTTTCATTTAATCCGAAGTTTTTGGCTGCCGTTAGCAGGCCTTTCAAATGGTTGATATGAGAGTGCACTCCTCCATTGGAGACCAGTCCTATGAAATGTATTTTTTTATTTTCTCTTCTGGCATATTCAAAAGCATCCTGGATCACTTTTTCCTGTCCTAAGGTACCGTTTTCAACAGCCATATTCAGTTTAACCAGATTTTGGTAAACCACCCGGCCTGCCCCCAGATTCATATGCCCTACCTCAGAATTTCCCATTTGCCCGGCAGGAAGCCCTACGGCTAAACCGCTTGCTTCAAGGGTGGTATGCGGAA
This sequence comes from Chryseobacterium gossypii, assembly GCF_041361455.1. Lineage (NCBI taxonomy): Bacteria > Pseudomonadati > Bacteroidota > Flavobacteriia > Flavobacteriales > Weeksellaceae > Chryseobacterium > Chryseobacterium gossypii. Next base: position 95,827 of record NZ_JBGCUR010000002.1, read on the forward strand.
ATTTTTTATAACAGCTGTCTATGAAGGGTGTATTGGCTTGATCTATGGCTGAAACGTCCGGATTTGTTCCCAATCCCCATCCGTCAAGGATGGCTAATATTGCTTTTTTCGACATCTTGTAAACTTTTGTGTTACAAATTTATCTATTTTGGAATGAATTTAGGACTCTGCCGGCCTTAAATTTTAATTAAAGTAATACATGTCCTTAAAAAGCAGACTTTAATCATAAATTGTAACATCTGCCATAAAGCTGCTTCAACGGTTTTTTCGGAGTATTCTTAAAGAAAGTATTTTAATTCCATCTGGCTATCTGGTATCTTTTTTAATATAGGGATCTAAAAAGCCGCTTTCCTTCAAAAATATATATGGATCTTCTATATTGAGAATATTATAGACTGCTTTATGCTTATCTGCCTGTTTATTAAAATACATCTCTACAATCTTATACCCCATCCAATATCCAAGGTCGTTCGGTCTGTCATCTTTTTTGCTGGTTTCATACAGCCAATCCTGATAATCATTTCCTTTCATTTTCGTAACAAATTCCTTACAGAGTTTTTCCAAATGATTTTCACCATACTTATATGCTTTATTGGTAATGATCTCACCTGATACAAATTCACTGATAAAATCAGCACCGCCTTCATTTAATGATTGCCTGAGTAAGGTATCGTCTCCTTTTATATTTTGCTGAAAATGGACCAGCTCATGGGCAATAAGCCCGGTAATCCCATTAAGGTCGGTAAGCATTTCTGTTCCTATGATAATTCCGTCCTTAGAAACTGTTCCGCCCGAATTGAAACGTCCGTAGACAAAGTAAACGGGTGGGAATTTCGCTTCGGGATACCAATATTTCAGGGCACTGTATATTGCCTTCACTCTTTTTTCCTTCGCTGCAATTTCCTTTAAGACATCTTTACTTTTCAGATAATCTTCTTTTCTCTTTTTTACCATTGAGAAAAGAGAATCTGCATTAATAATCCTGTATTCCATAAAACCTTTTACTCCGGGAGAACCATTGTCAATATATTCTTTGAAAGGATTTCCTTTAGACTTGTCTATATTGTTATAAGCCTTCCAGAAACCGTCAACATCCTTCATTTCAAAAACGGCATTTAAAGGATCACCGGAAAAAGCTACCTGTCCATACGCTTTACTAAAGCCCAGTATGGTAACCACCAGCATAAAAATGTAATTAGTTTTTATTTTCATATCTAAATATAATTGGTTGAATATAACATTTGAAACATAAAAATATTACTTTTGAAGCATACATATATCATTCAGGCTATCGCATTTATTATTAATTTTGCTGTATGGATTTAAGAGATCAACTTAAGAACCTTTTTCCTGATCATGAGGAGCAGGATTTTGAAATGCCTGAAGAGGAGTTCAGGCAGAAGGAGCCTTTGGTATGCAAATTTGAAAAAAAAGGCAGAAACGGAAAGCCCGTAACTCTTATCGAAGGCTGGGAAGGCAGCGATGAGGAGCTTAAAAAAATTTCAAAAAAAATAAAAACCACTTTAGGCATAGGAGGATCTGAAAAAGACGGCGTTATCATTATTCAGGGAGATAACCGTGACAAAATCATGGAAATCCTGAAAGAAATGGGCTATAAGACCAAAAGGGTCGGCGGATGATCAGAAATAAATCTGGGTTTCCGGCATCAGTGCTTTCAGTTTCTCAACAGTAGTTTTTTTGATGGGATTCCCCGTCAGAATCAATGTTTTAAGATATTTCAGCTGTGAAATTTCCGTTGGGAGATCCTTCAGTCCATTATGAGCCAGATTCAGGCTGACGATGTTCTTCAATCCTTTTATTTTAGATGGGATTTCCCTGATATTATTCTGGCTTACGTTTAGAAATTCAAGATTTTTTAACCGGAACAGGCTTTCGGGCAGCTTTACTATACCATTCTGCTGTAATTCAAGGTATTTCAGCTGTTCCGGAAATTCAAGATCCCCGAGATCATTGATCTGATTGGCAGAAAGGTTTAAGGATCTCAAACTTTTTATCCTGTCAAGATGTTCAGAAATGAAGCTGATCTGGTTTCCCTGCAAATTAATCTCCTCCAGTGCCGGAATCTCCATCAGGGCTTCAGGAAAGACATTAAGGTTATTGGCATCAAGATGGATCGCCTTCAGGTTTTGCAGTTTTGCAATATTGGGATTAATATCCGTAAGGCTGTTCAGACTTATGGAAAGGCTCTTAAGCTTTTTAAGATCACCGATCCCGTCGGGGATAAATTTGATGCTGTTTTGGCTTGCATTTAATATTTCAAGCTCTTTCAGGGTAAAGATTTCCTGATCCATTTTTTCCAGCTTATTTTCCATAAGATTCAGGAAAAACAGGGAATCTAATGTCCTGATCTGCGGGGGGACGTTGAACAGTCCCTTACCTCTGAAGCTCATGCTGTAAACGGTTTTTCCGCTGCTCAAAGCGGCTTCAATACTGGTATAGGTAGGGTATTTCACAGGATCAATCTGAGCCTTGCCCAGAAAAAGGAAAAAAACGGATATAGCAACGAAATTTTTTCTCATATATAAGAAGCTACCGGCAATACAATTACCGGTAGCCATGAAAATTATTAATTATTATTTTTTAAGAAGCTTTACTGTTTTCTGGAAACCATCTGCTTCGATATTCAATATTAGCACCCGTGATGCTTCAAGCTGTGAAGTGAAATCCAGATCCAGGGATTTATTTGAGCCTTCAAATTTCCTGTTGTAAACGATCTTACCATCCATGCTGTAAGCTGTCACTGAAATATTTTTCAATTCTTTAGAGGCATTGACCTTCACGATCCCTGAAGTAGGATTTGGAGCTACAGTAACCGTATTTTCCGCATTCTGGTCAATAGTTCCCAATGAGCCGTTGGTACCTAAGTTATCTTTTAAGGCAATCACAATGGTAGCAGATTTCCCTCTGTAGTCAATGGTATTTCCTGTGGCATCCACATCCGTAGAAATTGTTGCGTCCGGATGCTGGATAGAGAAGAAACCAAATTTATGGTCAGGAGTGAATGTAAGCCCTGTTGGCTCTGCTCCAGCCGGCATAGAAGCGAAAAGTCTTACTTTTGGATTTGCCTGTGTATGATCCGGAGCTACTACCCAGATGTAGTTTTTACCACCATCTTGTAATACCCAAAGATTTCCTAACTCGTCAAAAGTAAGGTTATCATTTCCGTCTCCCCAGGCTTCAGACTTTACGCCTTGTGCCGTGTTGAAAGAATATACTGTAGAAAGTCCGCCAACGAAGGTCTCAACCTGTGACAATGTAGCACCGTCGTCCTTCATTCTGTACACTTTGTTTAAGCCTTTAGCGGTAAAATAAACTTTGCCATCGATAGGGCTGATATCTACGTCTTCCACTCCGTTGAAAGAAGTACCCCCTAATGTTTGGGCTAAAGCTGCCGTATTGTTTTGATCCGCCTGCGTTTTATTCGGGATCTGGATCCATTCTCCCGTTGTAGCTACAGGATCCCCATTGCTTAGTCCCTGATCCAGTTTCAGAACATAAAGGTTTCCTGAAGAAAGGTCGTTAGGAGTATCCATCACATATTTGTAAACCATATGGGTTCCGCCATCTTCTCCAAAATAAGCAACTGTTCCTGCATTATTGATCACTACATTCTCATGGTTCATGATTCCCATCTGCCAAAGTTTTCCTTTGGTTCCGTTCGTATTCTGAGATACAACCTGAGCGGTAGCAGGATCAATCTCTACCAGCCATCCGTAATCTTTATACCCATCATTATTCACATCACCGGAAGTGGTCTGCTCTTCTGCCGTAACCACCGTTCCCCATGGAGTAATACCGCCTGAGCAGTTCCTGATGGTTTGCACCAGACTAGGGTCTGAAAAGCCTACTGCTCTTGATCTTGTCAGCTGCCATAGTTTTGTAGAGGCATTATAATTGATCTCAGCCATGGTAACCCCTCCCGGATTGGTCTCATGGTTCACGGAAAGGTAACCATCCACAGAGCTTCCGTTTTTAGCCACATAAGCTGTGAAATCATTTTGTCCACCTACCAGACCGCCTCCCTCTGTATAATTATCTCCTTCTTTCAGAATCAGCTGATATCTGTGCTCTGCCGGGATAATTAATTTATTGGTCTGCGAAGTAGGAACAATAGAAGTAAAGCAACTGATATGAGCTGCATTGCAGGTAACCGGATTAGTTGTATTGGTTGTTGTTTTAAGATAGGCATCAATTCTCAGATCCGAGCTTGCCGTACCCCTGTTGTGCAATTCAATGGAAATTCTGTTGGTTCCATTTACAAATTTTGATTTCGGGATAGAAAATATATTATAAACGCTTTCTGCTGCCCCGTCTATGGTTGTGCTTGACCACGTATTGAAAGTAATGGTTCCCGCAGGCATATTGTCTCTCGCTACCTCTTCCCCGTTCAGATATACCACGATTCCGTCATCTCTCATAATTCCCAGCTCCATCGTATCGCTAAGGTCAGACAGGTTCACATTGAAATCTTTGGCAAAGTAAGCCGTTACAAGCCCGGTATTGAGGGTTGTGGTAACAGGATCTCCGTAGCCTAACGGTCCGTTTCCGGTGGACCAGGCAGAAACATCAAAATTAGCATCTTTCCATTGATCAACCTGAGCCTGGTTGCTATCGTTATACCTCCATGCAGAGTTTTTGTTAAAGATGAATGTCTGGGCCTGGAATGCGGAAACCGACATTAACGCAAGAACTGCAACTGTTAGTAGTTTTCTTTTCATTTTATATTTTGATTTATTAGACAATGCAAAGCTATTTTTTTGTTATCAGGACTTTATTAATAGTGTTTTAAATAAGCGAAGGCCAATGTTAAAAAATCAACAACCCAATGTTAAGTGAATTAACTTATTGTTAATTTGAATAAATTCAGCCTAACATCAGGCTTTATCCAATACAGCGTTATTCTTATTACCGCTTCTGAACCGGGTTTTATTTTGCTTTGCTGATATCCGTAAGTGATCTCATAAAGGCAATAATCTGCCTGATCTCGGTTTTTGTTAAATGTAGCTTATCCGGCGGAAGGGTTTGATTTTTCATTTTCAGTCCCAGGCCTTCTCCCCCACCTTCATTATAAAATTCAAGGACCTCTTCCAGGGTATTGAAGGCACCATTGTGGAAATAGGGCTTCGTAAGATCTATATTCCTGACAGTCATAGTTTTGAATGAATTTTCGTATATCCAGGAATTTTCTTTTTTCACCGGGCTGTTGATCCTTCCTTTATCAGTATCCAGCTCTATCGGAGACTGGCTTACCGGCTTTTTGGTGATTCCCAGCACTTCGGATTCGTTTTCGTTATAAAATGGCGGAACAAGGCCTGAGAAATGAGGTGCAAAGTGGCATGTCGCGCAATTAGCTTTTCCCATAAACAGGTTGAATCCTTTTTTAACGTCATCAGCTATTTCTTTTTCATTTCTCATAAAGCGGTCAAAATCGCTGTCAAAGGAATACAGGGAAGCAACATAAGAGCTCAGCGCCTTTGAAAATTTTTCTTTACTAATCTCCCCGTTACCGAAAGCCGCCCGAAAAGCTTTTTTATATTCCGGCTTTGCTTTTAATTTTTTTATGATACTTTCATAGCTGGTATTAAACTCTTCTTCATTATAGATAACGTGCTCGGCCTGCTGCTCGATATAGAAGGCACGCATATCATAGAAAAATCTTTTGGCAAACACGGCATTGTACAGGGAAGGCGAATTTCTCAGCACGGTCTTCCCCTCAACATTGCTCTGGGATTTTGCTTTAAGATCGGTAAAGGCATTTTCAGGCAAATGGCAGGTTGCACAGCTCATCTTACCGTTATCACTCAAATTCTGATCATAAAAAATAGCTTTTCCCAGGCTTCTCAGATCCGCATTATCTTCGGAAGGCTTCAGCAGGGTATAGAAATAGGGATCCAGAAAATCGCTGCTGAAAAGATCCGTGCTTTTTACATTCCATCCGGAAAAGGCTTTCAGGTCATCCGTTCTGCCATCCCATTTCCCTAATTCTTCATACAGAGGCTGAATATACTTTTTATAAAATTCAATTCTGTCAAAAGCTTCAAAATCGGTGTTCTTAGAAAGATAGCTGATCCCTTCCGTCAAAATAGCGTTAGCCTTCTCTATATCATAATTTTTAAAGTAGGGATCGTCATTGATATATTTTTTCATTCCTGTGAAGGCGTGACCGGCCTCTTCGGAGGTATTTAACGAACCCGGCGTATCAAATCCGGTAACTCCCAAAGTATAAATCCTTATCAGCTCTATACGTAGCGGTAATGTCTTATTGTTTCCCCGGCTTAATCCGTTTTTTACCGCACTCAGATAAAAACCCGCGTAGCTGTTATACAGGAAACCCGTAATCTCTCTGATCTTTTCTTTCTGCTCCGGTGCCTCTTCAGAAAATACAAGCTCGTCCAGAACCTGCAATCCTTCCGGTGGTAAGGTATATGCTGAAGTGCCGGCCGCCTCTATATGAAACAAAGGGGCTGCATTAAGGTGCGTTTTTGTAAATTCAGGATAATGATAGGCAATATAAAATTCGATCTCTTTAAAAGAATTTCTGGTATTGCTCAGGGATTCCCGTAACTGAGCAAGAGAAAGCTTATCCTCCGCAAACCGGTCTACATCTGATCTCAGCTGGTCCAGTTTATCTTTAAAATCAGTCAGTCCCCGGTTGATTACCGTGTTTTCACTTTTCGTACCTTCATCAACGGGATTGAATGACATTACTGCAAAGCCTGCCAGCAGGATAACAACAAATAATGGATAAAGCCTCATGAAATTTTTTGAGCTCAAAACTACCATTCATACATTATTTTAAATTTAAATTTGAATTAAATAATGTTTACATTTTATTTTATGGGATTTTTATTAATTTTAAATGCCAAACTAACTCATCATACTAAGATGCTGAAGAGTATTGGAAGAGGGTTACACAATCATGAAAATTAAAATAGGATGAAAATCAAATTATTGCCGGTTCACTCAGACGGGCTACCGGACCTTATAGGGACTACTGTAATGGAGCTCATGTCTTCTCCTTAGAAAACTATTTTTATCAATTAAAAAATTAATTTATGCTTAATAAACTTTCAGCTTCAGAGCTGGTATTGAACGATGACGGGAGTGTTTACCATTTGAATCTTCTGCCTGAAGATATTGCTGATAAGATTATTCTTGTGGGCGATCCTGACCGGGTGCCGAAAGTTTCCGGATATTTTGACAAAATTGAAATCAGAAAAAATAAAAGGGAATTTTACACACATACAGGAATACTGCGCGGGGAAAGAATTACCGTAATGTCCACCGGTATCGGGACTGAAAATATTGATATCGTGATGAATGAGCTGGATGCCCTGGTCAATATAGATCTAAAAAACAAGGAGTTCAAAACCACGCATACCTCGCTGGAACTTTTCCGAATGGGAACCTGCGGGAGTGTAAACCCGGATGTTCAGGTAGACCAAATGCTGGTAACACAAAATGTTGTAGGATTGGACGGATTGATGCATTTCTATCAGGATTATGCATTTGAAAACGAATTTTCAAAAAATTTCCTTGAAAAATTCCCTTATGAGAAAATAAAGCCGATGCTTTATTTCGCAGACTGGGCAGAAGATATCGCCCATTATTATAAGGATGCCAGATATCATGGCAATACGGCCACCTTTCCGGGATTCTACGCTCCACAGGGAAGACAGCTCCGCCTGAAAGCCGTGGATGATCGGTTCCTGGAGACCCTGAATGATCTGGGGATCACCAATTTTGAAATGGAAACCTCCGCAATATATGCACTTTCCAAGCTGCTGGGCCATAAAGCCATTACCGTAAACAACGTAATTGCCAACAGGAGGCGTGGAGAGTTCTCAGCAGATCATCATGCTTCGGAGAAGAATCTTATTGAATGGGTGCTTGAAAGAATTATACGATAGCGATCAGAATAACCAGGGATTTCAATTTGAAATCCCTTTTTCTTACTTTTTATTTCTGGTAAAACAGCTTTCAATATGATCGTTAACCATTCCTGTTGCCTGCATATGGGCATAAACCACTGTAGATCCCATAAATTTGAAACCTCTTTTCTTAAGATCTTTTGCCAGCGCGTCAGAAATCTCAGTAGTAGCCGGCACGTCTTTCAGGGTTTTTGGATTATTATTTATCGGCCTTCCTCCTACAAAATCCCAGATATATTTTGAAAAGCTTCCGAATTTCTCCTGAATTTCCAGGAATTTCCGGGCATTGGTGATCGTTGCCAAAATCTTGAGCCTGTTACGGATAATGCCGGGATTCTGCATCAGCTCTTCTACCTTTTCATCAGAATAGCCTGCTATTTTTTTATAATCGAATTGGTCAAATGCCTGACGGAAATCTTCTCTTTTTGTAAGAATGGTATACCAGCTCAGCCCGGCCTGAAAACTCTCCAGAATTAAAAATTCAAAAATTTTATGGTCGTCATATACAGGTTTCCCCCATTCCTCGTCATGATATTTCCTGTACAAATCGTCTTTTTCGCACCAGCCACAACGTATTTTCTCCATAATTGTGAATGATTATTTGCTTAAAGATAAACATTGAATGGAAAAATATAGCAAAAGATTATGAAAATTTTAACAGTGTACCACAATTTTAGGAATGTTTATTGTTAATTTAATATCAACACAAAAATCTTTATTATGAAAAATTCAGAATACAACAAAGCTGAAAATGCTGTAGACAAAGCAAAATGGAAAATTAATGAACTGGCAGACAAAGCTAAAGATTATATCAATGAAAGAAGGGCCAATGATGAGGAAGCCAGCCAGGAAGATTGGTTTGACAGAGTGAAAGCCAATGTCTCCGAAGCATGGGAAGACATTAAAGACAAGGCCAACGATGCATGGGAAAAAACTAAAGATGCCGCTGAAGATGTAAAAGCGGAATGGAATAAAAAAACCAATTAATTCAGTCAAATAAATATTTTCAAGAAAAACGGAGCCTTTTTATACGGGGCTCCGTTTTTTATTATGCGGTAAGGACAAATATTGCTACATTTGTACTTAAAATAAACATTAAAAAATTATGTCATACGGTTTACTTAAAGGCAAAAAAGGAATCATTTTTGGAGCTCTTAACGAACAATCTATAGCCTGGAAGGTTGCAGAAAGGTGTCATGAAGAAGGAGCCGAATTTATCTTGTCAAACGCTCCTATTGCCATGAGAATGGGAGAACTGAATGCTTTAGCTGAAAAAACCGGTTCTGAAGTAATAGGTGCAGATGCAACCTCAATGGAAGATCTGGAAAAACTTTTTGATGCAGCTGTGGCCAAATTCGGGAAAATAGATTTTATCCTTCATTCCATAGGGATGTCTGTAAATGTAAGAAAAGGGAAACACTATACTGAAATGAACTACGACTGGCTGGAAAAAGGATGGGACGTTTCCGCCGTTTCTTTTCATAAAGTAATGCGGGTGGCATGGGAAAAAGACTGTATGAACGAATGGGGAAGCATCCTGGCACTTACTTATATCGCTGCCCAAAGAACTTTCGCCGACTATAACGACATGGCTGATAATAAAGCATATCTGGAAAGCATTACCAGAACATTCGGATACTACTGGGGAGAAAGAAAAGTCAGAGTAAATACCATTTCACAATCTCCTACGCCTACTACCGCGGGTAGCGGTGTAAAAGGTTTCGGAGGCTTCCTGGGATATGCCGAGGATATGTCGCCTCTGGGAAATGCTACAGCTCTTGACTGTGCCAACTATTGTGTAAGCATGTTCTCTGATCTTACCAGAAAAGTAACCATGCAGAACCTTTTCCATGACGGGGGCTTCAGCAGCACCGGTGTCACTCAAAAAGTAATTGACAAGTACGATCTGAACAAATAATCCGAGATTATTTATGGATAAAATCAAATCGGCGGGCTCTTTGAGCCCGCCGATTTTCAATAAAACTGTTAATATGAAGCTTATAAAATTACAGTCTGTATAGAGTGTGCGGGTGCTGAAATCTTTGCAGCCATTCCTTCGATCCAGAGGTTGGTATCTATATCGTTATCCGACCCATTCATAATAACCGTTACCAACTGACCGTTCTCGTTCATAAATGAAGTAGAGATCAAACCTGAGGTATTGACAGAGCTTCCTACTCTGTAAGCATTAGGTTTTATATATTTGGAAACGTGCCCTATATAATAATATTCATAGGTATAATGTACCTCTCCTGTTTTGGTATCTGCAATAACAGGCGCAAAGCAGAAGTTTCCGACATGGTTCGGCCCTCCTGTTTCATCTAGGAGTACATTCCAGTCCGTCCACAGGGAGGTTCCCCTGTTAAAATCGTTGATCATATTTTTTCCGTAAAGCTCTCCTAGACTCACATCTTCAAGCCTGGACATGGTGAATACCTCTTTGCAGCCTTCTGTAAAGGCAAGAAATTTATCCGGGAAAGCCCTGTAAGTTTCCATTACATTGTCAAACAGCTGGGTCTTGTTATGCCAGGTTTCATACCAGTGGTAAGCGATCCCGGAAGCGTACTTAGAAGTTTCCGGATCACTTAAGGTAGTAGTGGCCCTCTGGTATATCAGATCCCGGTTATGGTCCCAGATCATTACTTTTTTATCTTTATATCCGTTCTTCCATAGGGTCGGGCCCAGGTTATTCTTCAGGAAAGTTCCTTCTTCTTCGGCTGTATACAGGCACGATTCCCAGGTTTGTTTGGCCATAGCCTCATTCTGAACAGTCAGTCCCCAGATCTTAATGCCTCTTTTCTCATATTCCCTGATAAACTTTACATAATAATCTGCCCACGTCTGGTAATACTGTTTTTCCAGCTTTCCGCCATTCAGCATGTCTTTATTGGTTTTCATCCAGGCGGGCGGGCTCCAGGGTGAAAAGTAAAGCTTAAAATCGCTTCCTATTGATTTCTGCGCTTCCCGGATCATGGGAATTTTATATTTTTCATCATGGGCTATGGAAAATGATTTCAATGAAGTATCATTATCTTCCACATAAGTATAAGAATCACTTGAAAAGTCACAGGAATTCATATTGGTCCGTACAACCGTATATCCCAGCCCATTTTTACCGTAATAGGCCTCTATGATCTCCCTCTGCCTGTCTTTGGGCAATTTATAAAATGTTTCAGCGGCAGCATCCGTAATGGCACCCCCGATCCCGATCAGCTTCTGATATTTAAAATCAGGATCAACAAATATACTGGCCTCATTTTCTTTAGGCTGATCGAATTTTTCAAATTTCACAGTTCCTTTATCTGCCAGCTTTTCGTTGTTTTTGGCATTGGTAACGATCACTCTGGCTGTCCTGCCTGCATTTTTTTTCCAGAAGCTCTGCGCATTGATATTGGACATCAATCCTATAGCAAAACAACTTATGATCAGTTTTTTACAAACGTTATTTTTATAATTTTCCTTGTATTTATGAATCTTTGATTTCATGTTTTTTCTTTCTGTTTTCCCCATAAACTGATTGCCTTATTTATTCTGATAAACCCTTACATAATCTATATAGAACTTTTGAGGAAAAATGTTGTCATCAATACCTTCTTTTCCGCCCCAAAAACCTCCTACCGCCAGGTTCAGAATGATATAATAAGGCTGGTCAAAAGGCCAGGCTCCATAAGTTTTCTCTTTATTCTCATAGGTAAAATACTTTATATCATCCACGTAAACGTCAATTTTTTCGGGAGTCCAGTCTGCTTTATACACATGGAACTTCTCACTTGCATCCTTTACGATCAGGGTATCTGTTTTTTGGGTTCCTATTTTATGATTGTATTTTTGGGTATGGACAGAAGCATGAATATATCCCTGGTTGAAACCCACATGCTCCATAATATCCAGCTCCCCGTCATCCGGCCATTTTTTCATGTTCTCACTCATCATCCAGATGGCAGGCCATGTGCCGCGGCCTTTAGGGAGCTTTGCTCTCACTTCCACCGTTCCATACTGAAATGAGAATTTACCTTTTGTTAAAAGTCTTGCAGAGGTATATTTCCTGTTTTCCCAGTTTTCTTTTCTGGCTTCAATAATAAGATGGCCTTTCTCAACTCTTGCGTTATCCAGGCGGTTTCTGGTGTAAAACTGGTCTTCATTATTTCCGTAACCATGTCCTCCTACATCATAATTCCATTTAGATGAATCCGGCAACCCCTTGTAATCAAATTCATCACTCCAGATCAGTTTTCTGCCGGAATCCGGCCGGCTGCTTGAAACACAGCTTATGGACGTCAGAGCCAATATCCCTCCTAAAAGCAAATAAGTAAAACAATAAGTTTTGATTTTCATGATGCTACTATTTAATCCAGTTAATTCTTTTGGTCTGAACATCCTGGGAATTTGTTCCCACCATAATATCAAACTCACCGCCTTCCCAGTCATAATTCAATTGATCGTCGTAGAATTTCAAATCTTCCGGGGTCAGCCTAAAGGTCACTGTTTTTGTTTCTCCCTTTCTGATAAATACTTTTTGGAAGCCTTTCAGTTCTTTTACGGGTCTTACCACTTTTCCGAACAAATCCCTGATATAAAGCTGAATCACTTCTTCACCATCGTATTTTCCGGTGTTGGATACATTCACACTGATATTCAACACCTGGTTTCCTTTAAGGCTGGTAGAGCTTAATGTCATCTCCGAATATTTGAAGGTGGTATAGCTCAAGCCATATCCGAACGGAAATTTAGGATCATTATCGAGGTCAATGTAAGCTGAAACATAATTTCTGTCTGTATTGTTCTTTGCCGGTCTTCCGGTGTTGTAGTGGTTGTAGTAGACCGGGATCTGTCCTTCGGACCTCGGAAAACTCATCGGCAGTTTTCCTCCCGGGTTGGTAGCACCGAAGAGTACATCCGCAATAGAATTTCCCGCTTCTGTCCCAAGCCACCAGGTATACATGATTGCAGGGATATTATCTGCAGCCCAATTGAAGATCAGGGGACGCCCTGCATTGATCATCAGAACAATCGGCTTTCCGGTTTTGGCAACTTCTTTTAACAGTTCTTCCTGAACTCCGGTAAAATGAATATTGCTACGGCTTTTAGCTTCACCGCTCATGGCATGCCCTTCTCCTAAAGTCATAATCACAACATCCGCTTTTTTTGCTGTTTCCACTGCTTCTGCAAACATGGATCTGTCCTGGTCATCAACATTGCATCCTTTTGCATATAGTAATGTTGAGTTCTTATCCAGCTGATTTCTGATTCCGTCGAACTGAGTGACAATTCTCTGAGCGTCATCCTTAAATGCTATCGACCAAAAGCCATGATTCGCCGTAGTCTCTTTCCCGAAAGGCCCGATTAAAGCTATTGTTTTTGTTGATTTTGAAAGCGGAAGAATATTTCCCTGGTTCTTTAAAAGAACAATGCTTTTGGAACCGAACTCTCTTCCGAACTTTCTGTTTTCCATATTATTGGTCTGTGCCTTCTGTCTTTTTTCATTGCTAAATTTGAAAGGATCATCAAACAATCCCATTTCAAACTTTTTGGTCAGAATCCGCCTTGCTGCATCGTCAATAAACTTCATATCCACTTTTCCTTCCTGGACCAGCTTAGGCAATTCCGCCATATAGGCATGGCTTTCCATGTCCATATCACTTCCTGCCAGTATCGCCCTTTCCGCCGCTTCTTTTTTATCCCTGGCATAGCCGTGGGGCACCATTTCCCCTATGCTTCCCCAATCTGAAACTACGAAGCCCCCGAAGTTCCATTTGCCTTTCAACAGATCTCTTAAAATATATTTGTTGGCGGTTGCCGGAATCCCGTTGATATCATTGAAGGAATTCATGAAGGTGGCCACCCCGGCTTCAGCTGCTGCTTTGAACGGAGGGAGATAAGTTTCATTCAGTTGTCTTAAGCTCATATCCACAGAATTGTAATCTCTGCCGCCCACAGCTGCCCCATATGCCGCAAAGTGTTTCGCGCAGGCCATGATGGCATCAATATTTCCAAGGCCTTTTCCCTGAAAGCCCCTGATCCTTGCTAAGCCTATCTGAGTTCCCAGGTAGGTATCCTCTCCTGACCCTTCCATCACTCTTCCCCATCTCGGATCCCTTGCTACATCAACCATCGGTGCAAATGTCCAGTGGTTCCCATAAGCAGATGCTTCCGTTGCGGCAATCCTTTCCGACTTTTCAATCAGATCTAAATCCCAGCTTGCTGCCTGGCCGAGATTAACCGGAAATGTAGTCCTGTATCCATGAATCACATCCTGGCCGAACAATAAAGGAATCTTCAGGCGGGACTGCAATGCCAGCTTCTGAAAGGAACGGGTTTCTTCGGCTCCGGCTACATTGAGCATAGAACCTACCTTTCCTTTCTTTATTTCTTCCAGAACGGTAGCTGAATTTGAATTCTGCGGTCCGGTTGCATATTCAAATCCGCTGTACTGGACCAGCTGGCCCACTTTTTCTTCCAGGGTCATTTTAGCAAGAAGCTCAGAAACTTTCTGATCGATGGTTTTCTGCCCGTAAACATTTATTCCAAATGCTGAGAACAGTAATAAGAAATAAATTCTTCTCATGATTTTCATTTAAAAGATATAAGTCGCTGTAGAATTTCCCGGGATGGTTACAGGAGCTATTTTCTGATTATATTTGATATTAAAATTCTTATCTGCCGTGTTACCGTTCTGCACTATCAGAACCGTTTTTCCTGCCGGTGTTCTGAACGCTACCGTAGAAAGATTGTCAGCCTGCGTTGAAGCTATTCTCTCTGAATTTGCCGGAACAAATTTGGACGCGTGGGCGATGATATAGTAAGCAACATTTTTATCATAGCTGCTTCCTCCCGTAATGGTAACCGCTCCTTTACATTGTGTACATCCGCCCGGTGTATGAGGACCGAAAGATGCGTCATTTGCTACATTCCATTCCAGAGCGGTCTTGCTCCAGTTCCTCATTGAGCCTATGATGACATTTTTAGTGTGCCAGCCAAGATCTCCTGAGAAATCCCCTGTAGAACTCGTCCATTGCTCCGTAAAATAAACATTTTTATTGGGGAACAGATTGTGAACATTCCCTAATGCAGAAATATCTCCTGCATACAAATGGAAAGCCGAGCCGTCTACAAAGGAATTGGCTGCAGCATCATTAAGAATACTCAACGGATACACGATATTATCACAATTATGATCGTAGACAATAATTTTTGTGCTGATACTGGCTGTCTGAAAAGCTGGTCCCAAATGGTTCTTGATAAAAGTTGTCTGATCCGCGGCCGTCATATACATGCTTGGGTTATTTCCCGGATGTAAAGGTTCATTTTGAGGCGTTATTGCATGGATCCTGATTCCCTGCTCCTGCATAGCCTGTATATATTTCACAAAATATCTGGCATACACATCATAATATTCCGGTTTCAGGCTTCCGCCGATGCTATTCCCGTTGTCTTTCATCCAGACCGGAGCAGACCATGGAGTAGCCAAAATCTTAATATCAGGATTAATGAGCAGAATGTCTTTCAGCATCTGGACAAGCGCCTGATCTTTTGCCAGACTGAACTGTGAAAGGCTGAGATCTGTTTGACCTGCAGGTACATCATCATAAGAAAATACTTCACTGTTAAGATCCGAAGCTCCAATGCTGATCCTGAGATAGTTTACCGCTATTCCCGAATTTCCAAAGAGGTCATTCAACAGTTCCAGCCTTTTGGATGGTGTAAGCTGGTTAATCACCTGCACACTGCCTCCGGTAAGCGTATACCCGAAGCCGTCCACGGTCTGATAAACCTGTGAAGGATCTATCTCTATAATTGAATTGGTATTGGCAGCCGAAGAAAAATACGCGGTATTCTGCTGCTGAAGCTTTACAGACTGGTCTCCTTTTGTTAGCCATATCTGAACCGGATCTCCCGTAGCGTTACCATTTTCCGGATTCTCATTATTGGAAATAACTGAGGATGTATTACTGCACCCCAAAAAAGAAAGAAGTGCTACACCGCAAAGTGCAGCACTTCTAATAAAGAAACTATATGAATATTGTAATTTCATATTTTAAAATATTATTACGTACAGGGTTCTATATTTCGCACGAAATTCAGCTGTATTATATCGTAACTGTTCTGACTACCTAATACAGCTACCTTTAGTCTGATTCCCGGGTCTGCTTATGCTAACATCCAACATTCCGTGCTTAAATATACTAAACTATCCTTTGTACTCTAAAAATAATTTAATATCCAGGGTTCTGGTGTAAAGCTGTATTGGTGAGCTCATTGAAAGGAATTGGCAAAATTTCGTTTTTACCGGCCTGAAATCCTCTCGAACCTAATTTTGCAGGAGCATCACCCCATCTTACCAAGTCGAACCAACGATGTCCTTCACCTGCTAATTCTCTTCTCCTTTCATCTTTAATAGCCTGCATAGAAACAGGTACTGATGGTAAACCTACTCTTTCTCTTACTGCATCCAGTAAGGCCTGAGCCCTTGCACCCGAGCCTCCCAAAGCTTCTGCCTCCATTAAATAAGTGTCTGCTAATCTTATAGCAATATAATTCTGACGGAAATTCAGCTCAGTGGCACCCGGCAAATCAGAAACATCTGTAGTTCTAGGTAAGTATTTATTTAAAAAATATCCTGTATCCTTATAAGCCGGAGAATAAGTTACTTTACCTTCCTGAACATATTTTTTGGCATTAAAGATTGTTGCATCCAAACGAGGATCCCCTTGCATAAAATTGAATAAATCTTCTGTAGCCGGATTAAATGACCATCCTGAATATATGCTTGGTGCATCATTCGGAGTAACATCTGTAAGTTTGTATGACCTGATTCCCACCATTACACAAATACTATTGCCTTCATCTTTTCCCTGGCCCCAGAAGCCCCAGTCCGCATTACTTTTATTAGTATGCATTACTTCTAAGATTGATTCTGTAGTAAATTTGTTATCTACTTTCCATAAATCAGCATAGTTTGATACTAGTTTATACCCATACTGGCTTGTTTCTCCCGGCGTTCCGTTTACCATTTCAAGCTGGGCTGCCGCTTGACTGTATTTTTTGTCATATAGATAAATTTTACCAAGAATCGCACGGGCTGTTCCCTGGGTAATCCTTCCTTTTTCTGTTGCTGCCGTAACGGTCATCGGAAGGTCATCAACAGAGGCAAGAATATCCGATTCTATCTGCGCATAAACATCTTCTGGTTTAGCCTGAGGAATGTTATAATAATCATCCGTTGTTTTAATCGTTTGTAAAATCAATGGAATATTTTTAAACATTCTTACCAGTTCAAAATAATATAATGATCTTAAAACCTTAGCCTCTGCAATAAATCTTTTTCTTGTCTGGTCATTCATATCAGCATTCGGAATTCTTTCAATCAAAAGGTTTGCCCTTGCAATTCCCTGATAGTAATCCCTCCAATAGCTTGGAGGCATGATTACCGGATTTATACTATAGCTGGCAAAACCCTGAATCCCCGCTCCATCTGTGGAACTTCCTCCACCGGAATAGAAATCATCTGAAGCCGCATTAAAGAATGTAACCATATTCTCAAATCCTCCAGAGTATTTTCTCAGAAGATCATAAGTAGCAACCAGTCCCGAGAATGCCTGTTCTTCATTCCTGAAATAATTTTCTGAATCGAAAGTTCCCGTATTTTTTACATCTTCCAGATTACTATCATTACAGGCTACAGAACCTAAACTGAAACCGGCCAATAATAAAACCGTTACACTTTTATATATAAATCTTTTATTTTTCATTTTTCTTTTTAATTAAAATTGAACATTAGCACCAAAAAGGAAAGTTCTTGCTTGCGGATAATAAGCCCTATCTATACCGAACGTGTCACCGCCTGCAATTTCAGGATCATAGCCTGTATATTTTGTAAAGGTTACGAGATTCTCACCTGTGATATAGAATCTTATCTTACTGGCTCCTATATATTCTGAAACGTTCTTTGGTAACGTATAGCCTACCTGTACCAGCTTCAGACGTAGATAGCTTCCATCCTGTAGATAATAATCAGACATCCTTGTGAAGTTTTGATTTGGATCATCCATAGTTACTCTCGGAGTTGAATTCGAAGTTCCTTCACCAGTCCATCTGTCCAATATGGCAGTTTGATAATTTGCATAATTGATATCCAATCTTCTCAGTCCCTGGAATATCTTGTTTCCTGCCTGTCCCTGAGCAAATACCATAATATCAAAATTTTTATAGTTCATATTCAAGGTGAACCCAAAAGTGTATTTAGGCAAAGAATTTCCTAGGTAAACATAGTCATTTTCATCAATTTTACCATCTCCGTTCGCATCAAATCTTTTAAAGTCTCCCGGTTTTGCATTAGGCTGGATCAATTGTCCGTTACTGTTTGTATACGCATTAATTTCTGCCTGATTTTGGAAAATACCTATATTTTGGTATCCGAAGAAAGATCCGTAAGGGTAATTCAGCTGTAGCCTTGAAACATTGCCCATCGACTGGAATGAAGCAAAATTCACATAAGGCTTGTCATCTTCTAATCTTGTAATTTCATTCTTTAAATATGAAAAGTTACCATTAGCAGAGAATCCGAAATCTCCCCAGTTCTTTTTATACCCCAAACTTACTTCTATCCCTTTATTGTTCATATCACCGATATTTCTCCAAGGGTTTGTACTTAATCCCAAGTATCCCGGGATTTCCACTTGTCTCAAGATATCTGTTGTCTTCTTCTGATAAAGATCCACCGTCAAATCAAAATTCCTGAATAATTTCAGGTCAGCAGCAATGTTAAATTGCGCTGTCCTTTCCCATTTCAGGTCAGGATTTTCAAGTGTGCTCGGTGCATAACCAATATGAATATTGTTATCTCCGAAGGTATAGTTACTACCCGGAACCAGGAAATTGGCAAATTTGAAATCATCAATCGCATCATTTCCTAAAACACCATAACCTCCTCTTAATTTTAAACTATTTACAACATTATTCTGTGGCCAGAAATTTTCATTGGATACATTCCAACCCAAGGACATGGCCGGGAAATTTCCCCAGTGGTGATTAGGCCCGAATTTAGAAGACCCATCTCTACGAATAGTTCCGGTGAAAAGATATTTATTCTGATAGTCGTATACTACCCTTGCAAAATAGGATGCCTTGTGGGTATGCTTTCCATCCCAGGCATTTGTACTTCTGTTTGCCTGCGGAATCTCAAAATTAAATGATGCATCTTCCCAATTATTGACAGGAAGATTAGTATAGGTAACATTCTGCCCTGAAGAAATATTATATTCATAATATCCCTGTCCCAATAAAACATTCAAACTATGATCTCCAAACTTATTTTGATAAGTCAATGTATTTTCAGTACTCCATTCAAACTTCTTTTCATTCTGTCTGAATAAACTGTTAAATGTATCATTCTTATATGATGGGCTTAAATAAAATAAAGGTGTGAAGCCCTGTTGTCCCCAATAAGAAAGCTTACCATTAACACTGGTCTTAAAATTAAAGTGTTTCAAAAACTTAAGATCTGCAAATACATTAGCGACAAAATCATCAGACCAGTTGTATCTTCCCAGCTGGGTTTGTTTGAAGGCTAAAGGATTAGACATCTCCTGATTCACATAGTGAGATATACCGTAAGGGTTTCCGTTGGCATCTCTTATGATGTATTGATTATTATAGTCTGCCGGAAAAGGCTGATTTTGTATTCCGTTTGTTACAACCACCGGCGTTATAGGATCTAAGTTGATAGCTGAACTTAAAGGTCCTCCAAATTCACCATTAGCGGTAATTCCTGCTGATTTGGTATGCGTGTAAGCAAAAGTCTGTCCTACCGTTAAAAAATCAAATACCTTATGAGTAGAGTTTAATCTGGCGTTGATTCTTTTATAGTTAGAAATATCTCTCATTACAATCCCCTGTTGATCGTAATATCCAAAGGATGAATAATAAGTGGATTTATCATTCCCGCCACTGATACTGAATTCATGCGAAGAGCGCTGAGCACTGTTGAAAATAACTTTTTGCCAGTCAGTCCCCACGCCATAGGATGAAGGATTTGCAAATATATTACCATGCCCGTCATTTGTACTTGCCTCATTCATAATGGTAGCATATTCAGTAGCGTTCAACAGGTCTAGTTTATTTGCTGCGCTGCCTACACCAAAAAAACCGTTATATGAAAGGTTTAATCTTCCTTTAGTCCCTTTTTTGGTTGTGATAAGAATCACCCCTTTTGCGGCGGATACTCCATAAATAGCAGCTGAGGCTCCATCTTTCAGGATTTCCATGTTTTCAATATCAGATTGATTCAACCAACCGATATTATCCACAACAATCCCGTCAACAACCCAAAGAGGATCGTTACTTCCGGCCCCAAAACTGGTAACCCCACGTACCCTGATGGTTGCTGCTGAGCCAGGTTGCCCTGAATTTGAAATTACAGAAACCCCCGCGGCTCTACCCTGCAGGACCTGCTCCGGTCTTCCGGCAGGCACGTCATCAATATCTGATGCTTTAATACTTGAGATTGCTCCGGTTACATTGCTTTTCTTCTGAGTACCATAACCGATCATTACCACTTCCTCTATTTTCTGCTCTTTCGGAATGGTATCATTCGCTGTGTTCTGGGCATTGAAATTGGCTGTGAAATAGAGTACAGCAACCATCCCTAAACTTCTAGATATTCTTACATTCATATACAGTTAGTTTTTAATTCTCAAATTGAGACAATAAAAATATATTTTTTTTTAAATAATTAACATTATATTAATAAATATTTTAATTTTTCGTTTATTTTTGGGGGTTGAAAGGCATAATTCAACGATCATAAATCATAAAAAATCATAAAATCCAAATAAAAAAATTCCCCAAAATGATTACCAAACCCTCCGAAATCTCACTTCCATTAAAACTTACTTTTTTGATTTTTTCAATGGTTCTGAACTGTATGGGTATCGTAATCTTACAGCTTTCCGAGGCAAAGATTACCTTTGAAAAACTGGGTTTTCTGGAATCTTTTAAGGATCTTCCGATTGCCTTTATTTCACTTTTTGCCGTAAACTTTATCAGTAAGTTCGGAACCAAAAAATCATTGATCTTTGCGTTAACGGTTGTTGGAATCTGCTCTTCGGTCCTTCCTTTTGTAGAAGTTTTCTGGTTTTATAAACTTTGGTTTTCCATAATAGGGATTTGCTTTGCCATCGGTAAGATCTGCGTTTTTGGAATTATCCGAAACAACATATCTGAGGAAAAATCGCTCGCAAAAACCATGAACAGCGTGGAAGCTTCATTTATGATCGGGATATTTGTTGTCAATACCGGATTTGGCTGGCTTATTTCAAGCCGGTATTCTGAATTCTGGAAATTTGGCTTTATGTCTATCTCTGTACTCTCTGCCATTGCAATTATCCTTTTCTCAAAACTACCCGTTTCGGAGCCTCCGGCTACTGATAACAAAGACATTCTTTCGGATCTGTCGGGATTTGCCAAACCTCACGTTATCCTATTTTTTACAGTCATTTTCTTCATTGTTTTTATAGAGCAAAGCTTTAACTCATGGCTTCCTTCCTTCTATAAAAATCATTTAAAGGTAAATTCCTTTTTCGCATTGCAGGCATCCTCGTTCCTGGCTCTTTTTTCCTATATAGGAAGAACCGTCACTGCCAATATCATCCAAAGATTCTCATTATCGAGATATTACACTCTTTGCCTTGTGCTGATCATCTTTATCCTTTTTATTATTTGGGGTGTTGAGCATTTCGGATCATCAGATTCCAGAGTATTATTATTTTTATTCCCGGTCATTGGATTATTTTTATCTCCCCTTTACCCTGTTATCAATTCCAAAATGATAGCTAAAATCGACAGGGAAAAAATAAATCTTCTCACTTCTTTTATTGTTATTTTCTCTTCCTTGGGCAGTTCTGTCAGCTCAATCATCATGTCATTACTGTTCGCAAACCAGCTCCTGAACCTGTATTCCGTTTATATTTTACTCGCTGTATCACTGTTGTTTACGATAAGTTTACTATATTTTTATTCCTTAGGGAAAAACATATAAAAAATAATTTTATTTTTACTCCCATGAAAATCGAAGACACTAAAAATAAACAGACCCTTCAGGAGCTTATTGATACAAAAGATTTTGTAGCACATGTATCTGTTGACTGCACCATATTTGGTTTTCACAACAATATTTTGAAGGTTTTGCTTTTGAAATATCATGACCTGGATCTGTGGTCACTTCCGGGAGGATTTGTTTTCAACGATGAAGACCTTCGGGAAGCCGCCGCACGCGTACTGTATGAAAGAACACACCTTAAGGACCTTTTTCTGAAGCAGTTTCATACTTTCGGAAGAATAGACCGTACAGAAAATAATGTTCATCAGATCCTGCTTCAGAATAAAGGGATTGAAGTGCCCAAGGACCACTGGATCTTTCAAAGATTCATCACCGTAGGATATTGCAGCCTCATCGATTTTTCCATCGCCGATACTTTTCCGGATGCCTTTAATGAGACCTGTGAATGGTTTGAAGTAAATAAACTTCCTAAAATGGCTTTCGACCATGACAGGATCATTGAAACAGGCCTTGAATACCTTCGTATGAACATCAATACGGAAGTAGCGGCAAGTAATCTCCTTCCCGAAAAATTTACAATGAAGGACCTCCAGTCTCTTTATGAAACCATTTTGGGTGAAAAATTCAGAAGGAACAACTTCCAACGTAAAATTTTAAGCCTGAATATTCTTGAGAGGCTTGAAAAACTCTATGACGGCTCCGCCAATAAAGCACCGTATCTTTATAAATTTAAGAATAAGGGACATAATTCAACCAGCCAGTATCCTATCTCCGGTAACGAACAGAACTAGTCTCTTTCCGTAGCTTCATATAAGAAACTAAAAACCAGGCCGTTCAAGGCACTAAAAAAAATTTCTCCGAAATACTGAAAAGTCTTATTTTTAGAAAAATAAAAAACATGTCATATTATCCTCTTACAAGCATTCCCGATTATTATGGAATTGATGCTTTGCTTACTGAAGAACATAAACTGATCCGTCAGTCAATAAGGAATTGGGTAGAAAGTTTCGTTATGCCTAAAATTGATCAGGCAGCACAGAATCATACCGATCTGCCTGGTCTGATGAAAGAATTAGGAAACATCGGGGCGCTTGGCCCATATATACCTGTGGAATACGGAGGTTCCGGCCTGGATCAGATTTCTTACGGCCTTATCATGCAGGAGTTGGAAAGAGGAGACTCAGCGGTGCGATCTGCTGCGTCAGTACAAAGCTCCCTTGTCATGTTTCCGATTCATGAATTCGGTTCTGAAGAGCAAAAAAGAAAATATTTACCTAAGCTGGCTGCCGGAGAGATGATCGGTTCGTTCGGACTTACCGAGCCTAATCATGGTTCTGACCCCGGATCCATGGAAACCCACTTCAAAGATATGGGCGATCATTATCTTTTAAACGGAGCCAAAATGTGGATTACCAATTCTCCTTTATGCGATATCGCCGTAGTCTGGGCTAAAAATGAAGAAGGAAAGATCCAGGGACTTATCGTAGAAAGAGGTATGGAAGGCTTTACCACACCCGAAACCCATAACAAATGGAGCTTAAGGGCCTCTAAAACAGGCGAGCTGGTGTTTAATAATGTAAAAGTTCCCAAAGAAAATCTACTTCCCGGCGTTACAGGCCTAAAAGGACCTTTATCCTGTCTGAATTCAGCCAGATATGGGATCTCATGGGGAGTAATAGGCGCTGCCATTGACTGCTATTGTACTGCCGTTCAGTATGCTAAGGAAAGAAAACAATTTGGGAAACCTATTGCTTCTTACCAGCTCCAGCAGAAAAAACTGGCGGAATTTTTAACCGAGATCACCAAGGCCCAGTTACTCTGCCTTCAGTTGGGAAATCTTAAGAATGATCATAAAGCTACTCCCGCTCAGATCTCAATGGCTAAAAGAAACAATGTGAAAATGGCTATTGATATCGCAAGGGAATCAAGGCAAATCCTGGGCGGTATGGGAATCATGGGTGAATTTCCGATGATGAGGCATGCTGCGAATCTTGAATCTGTAATTACCTATGAGGGGACCCATGACGTTCATTTATTAATTACCGGCCTGGACATTACAGGAATCAACGCTTTTTAAAAAGATAAAAAATTATATATTTCAGATCCCGGCTATCGCCGGGATCTTATTCTTATATTTATTCTCTGAATAACGAAAGAAATCCGGCAAGAAAGTGAAATGAATCATTTCTTCTCATCCTTATTGAAAGCAACTTGGCGACGGTTGTTTTTTAACCGGTATAAGGTTTAACCGTTTCCGTGAAATTAATGTCAGGATTCAATATTTCAAGGATCAGGCTTTTCACAGACTCCATAGCATTATCAATACTTCCCTTCTCGAACTGCAGAGTTACCACTCCTTTCCTGGCCTCCGCAAAACTCCAGATCCCTGTTTCAACAGGTAATCCCCAAAATTCGGGAAGACTCTGGATGACATATTGGTAAATGCATAACTGCAATGCCTGCTTCCTGTCGCTGTTATGAAAATATTCAGCAATATTGTCTTCATCTATCTTTACAACCAGATTTCTGATTTTAGCTGTTTTATAGTCGATGATCCTCAAAGTACCGTTCAGGCGGTCGATCCTGTCTATAAACCCGAAAAAGGAAACTTTATCACTACCGTCTAGATAAAAATCTACATTTTCAAATTTCCTTTCAATATCAATGATTTCTAATTTATTTCCTTTTCTGATCAGCTCAAGATCATAATTCAAAATGCTTTCAATGACTTTTTTGGCAATCGCCCGGTGTATGAAGTTCATCCCTTTCTCATAAAATTCAGGCTGATGTTTTAGTTTTTCAATGGCAACATCTATATATTGATCAATCACTTTAATCAACCCGTTCAAATCGCTTTCTTTAAGCACTTTACCTTTTATCACTTCATATATTTTTTGAAGTGAATAATGGACCAGATTCCCGTAATTTTTTACGGACAGCTCTTCTTCAATCTCATCCGTTTCAGAGGTATTCAGAATTTTTGACAGGTAGAAATCTACCGGATTATAAAGGTAGCTGGTAAGGTGTGAGGCGGATACCTTTTCTTTCCATTTCTGTAGCCTTTCAAGGACAATCTCTGTCTTTGGAATCTCAATGGGTTGCATGACAATCGGCTCCGAAGAATTTTCAATGATGAGATGTTCTATCCGGTGAGAGCTTTCCATTTCGATCTGTGTAATGAACCTGCTTTTCTCTCCGGTATTTACTCCCGAACTGAGCGCGTTATAGAGCAAATGCACATTCTTTGCATCCTGAATAAGCCTGTAAAAATGATAGGCATAAATACTGTCGTTTTCTATAAAAGTATGCAGATCAAAATATTTTCTGATATCAAAAGGGATATAGGTATTCTGTGAGTTTCCTAGCGGCAGTTTCCCTTCGTTTACCGAAAGCATGATAACGTTTTCAAAATTTAAAAGACGTGTTTCCAGAAGCCCCATAATCTGAAGCCCCCGTAACGGTTCACCCTGAAAGTCAATACTTTCAGAATTGATATGCTGATTGATCAGGATCTCCAGCGTCTCCATTTTGATCTCAAAAGAATAAGGGGCCAGCTGATTCTTGATGATCCTGAAGGCGCTTTCAAAGTGTGAAACGTTCTCATATTGGATATCATCTATTTCCAGCCATTTGATCTGTTGGCAGAAAGCGATAAGCATATCCAGGTATTCCCTTGTGGAGCCGGCTTTCAGAAGCAGATCGAAATAAGAAAGCCTGCCCAGAAGTTCATGAAGCAATTTTTTTGAAATGTACACAATATTCCTTTCCTCTACCCTGGATTTAAATTCATTGATAACCTGCTCATCATCAGCAGACTTAGGCAACTCTTCAAGGATAGTAAAAATATCTCTGTAGTAATATGAGGTTTTATTTTTTTCAAGTTGCTTCTGAAGATAGAACAATTGCTTTACAGCATTGGAAAAGGAAAGATTTTTCAAAGGAAAGCCCATGGTAATATTCAGACTCTGAATACCATACATCACATCAAGACTTGCAGGAAGGAGACTTTCATCCAGGAGCACTACTGCCGTGTCAGAATAGGTTTTATTTTCTATTTCCTTAAAAATTTCAGGAAGTATCTTAGTTTGGGTCACATTTCCGGAAACTTCATAAACCTTGATATTCTTGGGCTGGTTAAAGTCATCCTCAATCCATTGGAATGGTCTATTTTCATTAAATTCTTTCCAGGTCTTATGGTTTCGCAGAAATTTTCCGGCTTCCTGTCTTTCATCATCAAAGTAATAATGATCTGCCTGAAAAAAACATTGAGCCTTGTCCCATTGCAAAAGGCATCTTACCAGCTTTTCCTCTACCGGCGTGAAGGCATTAAATCCACAGAATACAAATTGCTCGGAAGTAGTTCTGGCAAAATCATTGATCCTGGTTCTGGCTGTTTCATGGATCATGCCTGAGGTAGCCCAGTTTCTTTCCTTCAGCTTTTTCTTCAGAACAGGAAGGAAGATATTCATATTCCGCCAGAAATTCAAAAACTTTTTCCTGGGAATATGGTCTTCCTCGCCAAGATTCTGGGCCCAGTCCTTGATCCTTTCTTCATCAAACATATATTGAAGTACCGCCTGGTCACCTTCAGAAAACTTAAGGATATCATCCCAGTCTTTCTGTAAGGTAGGGAACCATTTCAAAAATTCGGCAAAATCATCATTGGGAATGAGATTAAGACTTTTATAAACATCAAAAGCAAACAGCCACAGAGCAATTCCCTGGATCGGCTGCTGATCTGCAATCCTGTCTATCAGTTCTTCGATGGTAAAAAAGTTGGGCAAAAAACCTGAATAATTACGTTCCTCCAGAATCCGCCTGATGAACACAATGGGACGTTTGCCGGGCAGAACGATGTTAAATACGGATAAATCCGTATTCCGGGCCAGCAGTTCATCGATGATTTTATTGAGAAATTTCAAATGGTACTATAGCTTTTAAGGTTTTCCAGTTCTTCAGCAATAATACGATTATATTCGGCTTGTTTTTCTTCATCTATTCCATTTTTGGTGTCTTTATCATAAGATACCTGAAATTTTCTGTAATCGTTCAGAATTTTGTTGTAGATAGACTGGAAATATTTATTATAATCCCCGGAAGTTTTGATTTTCTCATAAACCTCCTTACGCAGCTTTCTTGCAAAAACTTCGGCTATATCAAAATGTTTCTGCTCGTGGGCCAAAACATAATCATTGATGTGCTTGACGTCTTTCCACGATTTATCCTCGTTAAAAACGGTCTCAATAGCAATTTTTACCGGAGATTTCGGATTTGTGGATTTTACCACGGAATATACCCAGCCACAATTGGTATAGGCTACAACATTATTCCCTCTCTGATTGTTTATTTTACTTTTAAAGTTGCTCCACTTAAGCTTTACATCCTCTTTCCAAACTATCCTCTGACCATGCAGGATGCCAATAGCCAGAAAACAAGATAAAAAAATCCATTTCAATATCATTCAACTACAATTGTTTTGGTGATCCAGCTATCACCTCCATTCCAGAATTTAAAAGTATAGGTTCCGGCCTGCTGGGGATTGAAGTTGATCTGGCTGGTTCCTGTATAGCTTCCCTCGGCGCATGGTCCGTTGGTAATATATTTATAGGCAGTTACTGTTCTTGAATGATTATCTCCGTAAATATAGTCATAGCCATAAAAGCCCTCACAATGAGAAGGATAGGTAGAATAGGTCCTGATACTCTGAACGGCATATACATCCATGGTATCATTGGCAATCTTCACGCTATCTATTTTTATCTTATCTATGGATTCTATGGTTTGATAATCATCATCGTCATCACAAGAAATAAGAAATAATGCTAAAACCGCTGCAGAAAGTCCGATGGTAACACATTTTTTCATAACTACACAATTTTGATCAGTTAATAAAATATTCAGCAAAAATTATTCCTCAAATATGTTAAATCAAGAATTAAAATTCCCTTTTGATACATAAACTACTTTCTTTGTATCAAAGAATTCTTCATCAAAGTAATTTTTAAGATTAAAGATTTCACATTTTATTCCGGCCAGCTCTTCTGCAAGATCTCCGCCCTTTAAATATAAAACTCCGTTATGTTTTGGATTGAGCTGTTCTTTTTCAAATTTTCCTTTCAGCCATCTTAAAAATTCCGGCATCCGGGTCACTGCCCTGCTTACCACAAAATGGAATTTCTCCTTTAGCTTTTCCGCTCTGCCGTGAACGGCCGTTACGTTTTTCAGTCCTACCCCTTCAGCCACAGCCTTTACTACCGTTATTTTCTTCCCGATGGAATCAATTAAGGTAAATTCTGCTTCGGGAAATAAGATAGCCAGAGGTATTCCAGGAAATCCACCGCCTGTCCCGATATCCAATACCTTTGTTCCGGGTGCAAAACCCATTACCTTTGCAATTCCCATTGAGTGCAGAATATGTTTCTCATACAAAGATTCCATATCCTTTCTGGAGATCACATTGATTTTTTCATTCCATTCATTGTACAGTTTTTCCAGTTTTGCAAACTGTTCCACCTGTAATTCTGTAAGATCCGGAAAGTATTTTAATAGTAACGATGTAGACATGTAGATTATTATAAGAAAGCAAAAATAAGTTTTATTTCATATTCCATTCAAATTAAGTTTTTATTATATATTTGTTCAAATGCAAGAAATTATATGGATAAACTTTCGGACAGAGTAAAAAGATTAGGTTACTCTCAGACTTTCGTAATGTCTAACAGGGTTAGAGAAATGAAAGCCAACGGAATAGACGTCATCAGCCTAACCTTAGGGGAGCCAGATTTCGATGTTCCGGAAAATATAAAACAGGCAGCTTTCGATGCAATCAATCAAAATTACAGCCATTATTCTCCCGTTCCGGGATTTTTAGAACTTCGTGAAGCTATAGCTTATAAATTAAAAAGAGATAACGACCTGGAATACAAACCCACCCAGATCTGTGTTTCAAACGGTGCCAAACAGGCTATTTTAAATGTTCTGGCAGCCATTATCAATGACGGCGACGAAGTTTTGCTTCCTGCACCTTATTGGGTGAGCTATGATGAAATGGTAAAAATGATGGGCGGAACTTCTGTGATGCTGCAGACCTCTTATGTCACCGATTTTAAAGTTACCGCCGAACAGCTGGAAGAAGCTATTACCGATAAAACCAAAGCAATCCTCTTCAGCTCTCCATGCAATCCTTCAGGCGGATATTACACTTACGACGAGCTCCAATCCTTAGCCAGAGTTATTGCTAAATACCCTCACGTTACCGTTATTTCTGACGAAATTTACGAATATATCAACTATGAAACAAGAACAACCTCTATTGCACGGTTTCCTGAAATTTATGAGCAGACTGCCGTAATCAACGGAATGTCCAAGGCATTTGCCATGACGGGCTGGAGAATCGGATATTCCGCATGTCCGGAATGGCTTGCCAAAGCTTGTGAAAAGATCCAGGGACAAATGACCAGCGGTGCCAATACAATGGCTCAAAGAGCTTCCATTACCGCATTAAGAACCGACCCTTCGGAATATCAATATATGATCGACGCTTTTAGGAAAAGAAGAGATCTTGTTTATGATCTGATAAAAGAAATTCCCGGTTTCAAAGTTCTTCTTCCTAAAGCAGCTTTTTATTTTTTCCCGGATGTTTCTCATTACATCGGAAAAACCCTCAATGGAACGGAGATCAGAAATTCCGATGATTTTGCTATGTTTTTACTGGACCATGCCCATGTGGGGACTGTTGGGGGAGTTTCATTCGGTAGCCCTGAATGCATCAGGTTTTCTTATGCTGCTTCCGAAGAGGATTTAAAAGAAGCCATGAAACGAATCAAGAATTTATTAGACCAATTCAACTAAAAAAAATAACGGAAATGAATTTTTTAAAGAGAATCACAATTGTAACAAGCATTGCTGCGGCGAGCTACTGCGGATATGCTTACGGACAGGATTTCCAATGGAAAGAAGCAACATCCAATGGCTACACCTACAGATATGTAACGAATGATCCTACTTCAGCGAGATATTATACCCTAAAAAACGGATTAACGGTCATCCTGAGCCCTACAAAAAAGGATCCCAGAATCCAGACTTTTATCGCTACAAAAGCAGGTAGTAAAACCGATCCCGCAGATCATACCGGTTTAGCGCATTACCTCGAGCATATGCTCTTTAAAGGAACCGACCAGTTCGGGTCAAAAGACTGGGTGAAAGAAAAACCGCTTCTGGACCAGATCGATGCGCTTTACGAAAAATACAACCAGACCAAAGACGAAGCCAAAAGAAAAGAAATTTACAAAGAAATCGACAGGATTTCCGGTGAGGCCTCAAAATACGCCATTGCCAATGAATATGACAAAATGATGTCCGGAATGGGAGCAGATGGCACCAATGCCTTTACCTCTTTTGAGCAGACCGTGTATACAGAGGATATCCCCGCAAATGTTGCAGACAAGTTTCTGGCTGTTCAGGCGGAAAGGTTCAGGCAGCCTGTCCTGAGACTTTTTCATACGGAATTGGAAGCTGTCTATGAAGAAAAGAACAGAGGCCTTGATAACGACCCAAGAAAAGTGTATGAAG
Source organism: Chryseobacterium gossypii (assembly GCF_041361455.1). Taxonomy (NCBI): domain Bacteria; kingdom Pseudomonadati; phylum Bacteroidota; class Flavobacteriia; order Flavobacteriales; family Weeksellaceae; genus Chryseobacterium; species Chryseobacterium gossypii. The sequence continues at coordinate 126,406 of NZ_JBGCUR010000002.1, forward strand.
CCATGTTTGCAGCAATCTTCCCCAATAACAATTATGGGAAGCAAACCACCATCGGGACAGTTGAGCATTTGAAAAATCCTTCGCTAAAGGCAATCAGGGAATATTTTAATAATTACTATGTCCCTAATAATATGGGTGTGATCATGTCCGGAGATTTTAACCCTGATGAAATGATTGTAAAAATCGACAAAGCCTTTTCTTACATGAAGCCGAAACCGATTCCTGAATATAAGGTAGGAACGGAACAACCGATCACAACCCCTATAATCAGGGAAGTTTACGGCCCTACTCCGGAAAATATCACGATCGGGTTCAGGTTTCCCGGCGCTACAACAAAAGATGCAAGAATGCTGAACTTCATCGGAAGTATGCTGACAAACGGGCAGGCAGGGCTGATTGATTTAGACCTTGTTAAAAAACAGAAGTTGCTGGCAGCTTACGCCTTTCCGTATGTATTGAAAGATTATTCGGTACTCTTGTTACAGGGAAATCCTAAGGAAGGTCAATCTTTGGATGATGTGAAGGCCTTATTGCTTCAGGAGATCAACAAACTAAGAAAAGGTGAGTTTTCTGATGACCTGATCCAGTCCATTGTCAATAACGAAAGGAAAAACGTTATCCAGAGATACGAAAAATATACATCCAGAGCAGAATCCCTGATGGACGAGTTCACTTCTGAAGTAGACCATAAAACACAACTGGCCTACATTGATGAGATCTCCAAGCTGACCAAGAAAGATATTATGGATTTTGCTTCAAAATACCTTCAGGATAACAATTATGTAGCGGTTTATAAAAGAAAAGGAGAAGATAAGAACATTGTAAAGGTTGACAAACCTGCCATTACTCCGGTTTCCGTGAACAGGGATGATCAGTCTTCTTTCCTGAAAAAGGTGAATGATATGCCGGAAGCACCGATTTCTCCGGTTTGGCTAAACTTTGACAAGGATATTGCCAAAAATAAATTAGGCGATGCAGAGGTACTTTCTGTGAAAAATACAGAAAACTCACTTTTCAGACTTTATTATTATTTTGATTCGGGGAAATGGAGCAATAAGATGCTTCCTTTGGCAGCAGAATATCTTCAGTATTTAGGCACTAAAAATAAATCATCCGAAGACATCAGTAAAGAATTTTACAAGCTGGCGTCCAGCTTCAATGTAAGTGCAGGAAATGAAGAAACTTATGTCACCCTGGAAGGGTTGAATGAAAATTTCGATAAAACGGCAGCCCTGTTTGAAGACCTGATCAAAAACTGCCAGCCTGATCAGGCCGCTCTGGATGCTTATAAAGCACGATTGAAAAAAGCAAGGGCTAATGCCAAGCAAAATAAAAACTCCATTATGGCAGGCTTAAGGAGCTATGCACAATACGGTCCGCAAAATCCGTTCAACAATGTGTTAAGCGATGCTGAACTGGACGCATTAAAGGCCGAAGATCTTGTCAACATACTCCATGACCTGTTTAATTATAAGCATAAAGTATTATATTACGGTCCAAAGTCAGGGAACGAGCTTATCACTTCACTCACTCCTATCCATAAGTCTTCGGGGCCATTAAAGGATATGCCGAAGATCAGGACCTTTACACAGATTCCTACCGATAAGAATAAGGTGTTGTTTGCCCACTATGACATGGTGCAGGCCGAGATCTTCTGGGTAAGGAACGGAGAGCAGTACAATTCGGCAATCACTCCTACTGTAAGCTTATTCAACAACTATTTCGGAGGCGGAATGGGCTCTGTGGTCTTCCAGACCATCAGGGAATCCAAAGCGCTGGCTTATTCTACCTATTCTTACTTCTCCCTGCCGAGCAAAAAAGAGGATAAAGACATGATTATGGCCTATGTAGGTACCCAGGCAGATAAATTCAATGAATCTACAACAGCCATGAATGAGCTTTTAACCAGCCTTCCTCAATCACAGCAATTATTTGAGACTGCTAAAAACGGATTGAGGAAAACCATTGCCGCCGAAAGAATTTCGCAGGACGGGATTATCTTCAGCTATCTGAGAGCTCAAAAACTGGGAAATAATTTCGATATGAGAAAGAACGTATATGAGCAGGCTCCTAAATTAGCCTTTACGGATATCAGCAATTTCCACGACAAGGAAATGAAAAATAAAAATTATACCTATTGTCTGGTAGCATCACAAGACAAAGTAAAAGAAGCCGATATGCAAAAACTGGGCGAAGTCAAAAAGCTCAGTCTTACCGAAATATTTGGTTATTAAATTAAAGAAAAGCTCTGAATTCAGAGCTTTTTCTTTATGACGTACCAAAAACAATTATAGATTTTATTTATCAATAACAACTTGTTCCATAGACAAAATATTTATATATTTGCAACAGAAAATTTAAATAAAACAGAAAATTATGTCTTTAGTAGGAAAAAAATTCCCGAATGTAACAGTAGATGCGATCTCTGAAATGGGTGATGATCTAAGAATCAACATCTTTGAAGAAGCAACAGCTAACCAGCAAAAAGTTCTTTTATTCTGGTATCCGAAAGATTTTACTTTCGTTTGCCCTACTGAACTTCATGCTTTCCAGGAAGCTTTAGGTGAATTCGAAAAAAGAAACACTAAGGTAATCGGCGCTTCTTGTGATACCAACGAAGTACACTTTGCATGGCTAAATACGGCAAAAGACAACGGAGGTATCGAAGGGGTTACTTATCCGCTTCTGGCTGACACGCACAGACAGCTGGCAAACATCCTGGGGATTGTAGATCAGGATTTTGAATATGATGAAGATGGAAACGAAACTTTTACAGGTTCTAATGTAACTTACAGAGCAACTTATCTGATTGATGAGACAGGAAAAATCTTCCATGAATCTGTAAACGACATGCCTTTAGGAAGAAACGTAAAAGAGTATTTGAGACTGATTGATGCTTATACTCACGTTCAAAAGCACGGAGAAGTTTGCCCTGCAAACTGGGAAGAAGGAAAAGAAGCTATGAAAGCTGACAGAAATTCTACTGCAGAATATTTAGCAAAAAACTAAAATAATGTGCTACCTGAAAATGAGATAATTTGAAGATTATCACCAATGGTTTGAAAATTATCTCATTTTCTTTCTTATATACGACTGCACATTCCCAATCAATAATTAATCACATTGAAATTATGTATACAGAATTAACAGAAGACACGCTGCAAAATATTGTAAGCGACAATGAAAAGGTTGTAGTTCAGTACGGTGCCACATGGTGCGGAAACTGCAGGATCATGAAGCCTAAATTTAAAAAATTAGCCTCGGAGAACCAGGATATTCCATTTTTATATGTAGATGCGGAAAAACTACCGGAAAGCCGAAAATTGGCTAAAGTGGATAACCTTCCTACCTTTGCTATTTTCAAAAACGGAGAACTGGTAAACCAGGTTCAGACTAACCAGGCTGAAAGCTTAATTAACCTATTTAATGAATTGAAGTAATGAAGTTACCTATAATCAGACAATTTTATCAGAACCAGACTCCGGAAAACCTCGAAAAGACACTTGAAGTTTTGGAAAGCTTCTGTGAATTCAGAGGAACAAGTGAAGAAGACCTGAATGTTGCCGGAGAATTGATTACCAATATCTGCGGAGCTTTGGAAGTTCATGCCAACGTTCAAAATGGAATGAACGAAAAGGACGCCCTGAACTCTTTTGCCCAAAAGGTCTTGGGATCAATTGACAAATAACGACCAGAGAACACTGAAAGTTTAAACATCCGGATTTAAACTTTAAACACACAATACTTCGCGAAGTTTTTTTCAAAAACCTTAACCATACAACCTTTAAAAAGACACAAGTAATGACCCTGGATCCCGTCATTACAACCGTCACTTCGAGTAGCAAAGCGTATCGAGAAGTGACACCATATCACATTTTAAGCACTTCAAACAAAACAGATCGTTATAAAAAGCAGAACAGCGTGGCCTATCAGGAAACTCAAAAATATATCCAAATAAAAGATCCCAATGAAAACATCAGGATCTTTAATTTATAGTGCATCTATCTCAGGCCTTTTAACTTCTCCTGCTCATTAAAATTCTAAGAATATACCAGAACAACAGCATAATAGAGGCAAAAAGCTGTAAAGAAGCACCTACATACTGCCCTGTTGTATAAGTTTGCTGAAGCTTACTGGTCTCATATAAAATACTGGCTGAGGCTAAGATCACCATTCCCACAGAGAACCAAAGCCCAAGCCCGAATCCGAAAATCGCTCCCGCGATAATCAGCCCAAGGGAGATAAAGCCTCCGATGATGATGATATTCCTCAGGAACGAAAAATCTTTTTTAGAAGTAAATGCTACAGCCGATAATCCGGCAAACATCGCAACCGTAAGCGTAGCCGCCTGGAAAATGACCATTCCGCCTGCACTGGCAACAGCAATATAAATCATCGGAAGGAAAATAATGGCTTCTAAAAGGATATAAAAGCCTAAACCAAAATATTGGGTCGACCGGCTTTGTGATAAAGACCATTTATTCGCTAATACCGAAGCCAGCCAGAAAATTCCGATGACCAAAAGCCAGATATAATTTTTACTTATCATTTTAAAAATCAATTCGGCGGGAACGATTCTTAACAATAAAGCTTCCACCCCGATAAATGCAAGGACGGATAAAGCCACATGCAAATACGTTTTTCTGTAAAAGCTCGCTTTTTCTACTTCTGTAGAATGAGCAACAAGAACATCTGTCATCATAGTTATTTTTGTTAATTATTTAGAAACAGGATTATTTTTTACAGGCTTGATTCCGAGAATTTTTCCATCGTTTTCAAATATAGCCGTAATGATTTCTTTTGGCGGTGACCCCGCATCATCAGTATATTTGTATTCGATCATGGGATAGCTGCTGCCATCTTTCAATGATTTATAGCCGCTTCTGAAAATTTCAAGCTTTTTACTAAAATCAATATCCTCTGAAAGCCTGGTATAAACACGATCAGTCACTACCTTTTTTGCCTTTTCAGAAAGCAGTTCCTCCATTGCCTTACGGTCGGAAGCCTTCAGTGCATTGATAAATTTAAAGAAGGCTTCATTATAAAGGGCTCTTTTTTCCTGATCCAATTCCGGAGCCTGTGTTGTTATTTTCTGGTTGCTATCAGTCTTCGATTGTGAAAAGTCCAACTGAAAAACCAGCATTGCGAATACTAAAAGTATCTTTTTCATATATGGGGTAATAAATGACCCAAAAGATACGAAAAATCAGACCACTTCCAAAAATTTCATTGTATCCACATTATCGGCGTAGGTATCCAGCCCCGGATTCTGCGCTTCCCCGAACGGGATGGAATCCAGCCCCAGATCTGCCTTAGCCACCACGCATTGGATGTTTTCTTCATTTTCAGCAATAAAGGCTTTAACATCTTCCAACGAGGAATACCTGCTGAAATTAATTACGGAAAGCGGGCTAAACAGCCGGTCATCTTCCTTCAGCATTACAAAGTTATTATCCCAGAACTGTTCCTGGTTCAGGAGATAAACCGCTCTGTTATAATCATAATTATTAGCATATTTATTATGATTGATAATATCCTTAAACCCTAAAAAGTTTTCAAAAAGCCTGTCAATCACAAAATCCTGCGGAATGAAAAGCCTGGTAACATTTCTGCAGCCTAAACCGAAATACTGGAAAATGTCTTTAGCGAGAAGCTGTAATTCACCGTCGGTTTCATCACCTTTCAATACCGCTATTGAAGTCCTGTTTTTACGGATAATGCTCAGGTAATCCTTAAAATAATACTCCAGGTATCTCGCCGTATTATTGCTACCGGTAGCAATTACGGCATCAAAGTTTTCAAGCTTGTCAACTATTTCATACCCAACATACCCTTCAGAAAACTCTTTCCATTTTCTCAGCAGATACGGGATCATGTATTTATCCTTTGAAGAAAGCTTGATCACCGGAACATGATTGGCCAACACTACTGAGACCACATCATGAAGCCCTACCAAGGGAATGTTTCCCGCCAGGATAAGCCCTACCCTTTTAGAAATTTTAGAAATAGAATAATTTTTAAGCCAGTTTCTTATATTTTTCTCATTCAATAGGTCCGCCCATTGCTGAAGAGCAAACTTCTGATTATCAATAGTAAACCACGGATTTTCTATTTCAGACTTTTTCAGCAATAATTCAAATTCAGAATCATTCTCATTATAGCTTTCAGGACTCTTTGCCAAAAAACCATTGATGTATTCACCTAGTCTCGTAAGTCCTAAAACTTGATTTTCGATATGCATAATTACTTTTAAATTGGGGAATATTTTGTAATTTTGTGCAAATTTAAAAAAAATTAGCGATGGCTATTAAAATAACTGATGAATGCATTAATTGTGGAGCCTGTGAACCGGAATGCCCAAATAATGCAATATATGAAGGGGCCGTAGATTGGAAAGCTTCTGAAGGTACCGCTCTTAAAGGAACTGTTACATTACCGTCCGGGCTGACAATAGATGCAGATGCACCGCAGGAACCTGTAAGTGATGATGTTTACTTTATTGTTACCGATAAATGTACAGAATGTAAAGGTTTCCACGAAGAGCCGCAGTGCGCAGCAGTTTGCCCGGTAGATTGCTGTGTTCCTGATGAAGACCACGTAGAATCTGAAGAAAGCCTGCTTAATAAAAAAGCATTCTTACACGGTGAATAAAAATGCCGTCTCATACAGCATGAGACGGTTTTTTTAACTATATCTCTGAAATCAATCTTAAAATATTAAAATGAAACCGCAGGAACTTATGTTCCGCAAAAAAACAAAAATATGAGTAAAAAGCACAATTTTAGCGCAGGACCATGTATCCTTCCACAGGAAGTATTTCAAAAATCGGCGGAAGCTATTTTAGATTTTAACGGAATCGGTTTGTCCATTCTTGAAATCTCCCACAGAAGTAAAGATTTCGTTTCAGTAATGGAAGAAGCGCGTGCGATTGTAAAAAGACTGATGAACCTTGGTGATGAATATGAGGTTTTATATCTGGGAGGCGGTGCCAGTCTTCAGTTTGCGATGGTTCCTTATAACCTGCTGAAAGTAGGCGGTAAAGCAGCTTATCTGGATACGGGAACCTGGGCTGCCGGAGCTATCAAGGAAGCAAAAAAACTGGGAACAGTGGACATTGTAGGTTCCTCAAAAGAGGAAAACTACTCCTTCATTCCAAAAGATTACACGGTAGGCCCGGAGTATAACTATTTCCACTGCACCTCGAACAATACCATCTACGGGACGCAAATGAAGTCTTTCCCTGAAGTGGATACCTTGATGGTTTGCGATATGAGTTCCGATATTTTCTCCAGACAGCTGGATTTTTCCAAATTTGACCTTATCTATGCCGGAGCTCAAAAAAATATGGGACCAGCCGGTGTTACCCTGGTTGTGGTAAAAAAAGAAATCCTCGGAAAAACAGAAAGAGAAAATATGCTTTCCATGCTGGATTACTCACAGCATATTGCCAAAGAATCCATGCTGAACACACCGCCCGTTTTCCCTGTTTACGCTTCCCTGCTAACTTTGCAGTATCTTGAAAGAAATGGAGGAATTGCCGCGGCAGAACAGAGAAATGAAGCCAAGGCCAAACTTTTATACGATGAAATCGACAGCAATCCACTGTTTGAAACTTTCTGCGTAAAAGAAGACCGCTCCCTGATGAATGTCTCTTTCAGACTGACAGATGAAAGCAAAAAAGAGGAATTTGACAACGCCTGGAAAGCTGCAGGAATTAACGGATTAAACGGACACAGAAGTCTGGGAGGATACAGGGCAAGTTTATACAATGCCTTACCTATCGAAAGTGTTCAGGTTCTGGTAGACGTAATGAAATCCATCAGATAGTTTTAACCAATAAAAGCCAAAATTTGAAGATTCTGACGGTTATTTTAAATTTTATTAATTTGCGGATCGATTTAAAATTTAAATATCACCCTTTTTAATCTTTAAATCAACAAAATTTATGAAAGTTTTAGCTAATGATGGAATCTCCAAATCCGGAGAGTCAGCTTTAAAAGAAGCAGGGATCGAAGTACTGGATAACAGGGTTGCCCAGGATCATGTGATCAGCTTCATCAACGAAAACAATGTGGATGTACTTCTGGTAAGAAGCGCAACAAAAGTAAAGCAGGACGTCATCGATGCCTGCCCCGGCCTCAAAATTATAGGAAGAGGCGGTATCGGAATGGATAATATAGATGTAGACTATGCCAGAGGTAAAGGTATAAAGGTGATCAATACCCCTACCGCATCCTCAAAATCAGTAGCCGAACTGGTATTTGGCCACTTTTTTTCACTGGCGAGATTCTTACATGAATCCAACAGGCTCATGCCTCTGGAAGGAGAAACCCACTTCAACGCGATGAAAAAATCATTCAGCAATGCCTATGAGCTTTCAGGGAAAACCTTAGGCGTTATCGGATTTGGAAGCATCGGACAGGAAGTGGTAAAAATGGGGATCGCATTAGGAATGAAAGTTATGGTTTTAACAAGAAAGCCTAAGACAGAGGTGCTTACGCTGAACTTTTTCGACGGACAGTCGGTAAGCTTTGAAATTACTTCATCCAATGATACCGATGCATTCCTTAAAAATGCAGATTTCATCAGTATCAATACCCCAAAAACAAATGAATATATAATAGACACCGAACAGTTTAAGAAAATGAAGGACGGTGTTTATATTGTAAATACTGCAAGAGGTGGCGTGATTAACGAGGTGGCCCTGATTGATTTTATAGAATCAGGAAAAGTTGCAGGAGCGGCCCTGGATGTTTTTGAAAATGAACCTAATCCGGAGCTGCCGTTATTAATGAATCCCGCATTGTCCCTTTCTCCGCATGTAGGCGGAAATACGGTAGATGCCCAGGAAAAAATCGGAGTTGAACTTGCACAACAAATTATTAAGCTACAAAAAGAAACTATAGAATAAATATGCCTGTTTTTAAACCTTTCCGTGGAATAAGACCTCATAAAGACTTTGAGAGCACTTTCCCAACGCATCCTCTTGACAACTTCACCCAGGAGGAGATCGCAGAGAAAGCTCAAGTTGAAAATACTTACATCAATATGATAAAACCCTATGTTGTAAGTAAATCCAAAGATATCGACCGCAACCTGAGAAAGATCCGTTCTACTTTTGAAGAACTTCTGGATGATAATAAGCTGGTTCAGGACAGCTCGTCGTACTATCTGTATGAGCAGATCTATCCCGATAAACAGGTTTTCAGAGGATTGCTAGGCCTGGCAAGTATTGAAGATTTCTGGAACGGAAAAATAAAAAGGCACGAAAGTACCATTCCCCAGAAAAAAGAAAAACTTGCACATTATCTGGAAAAGGTAAACCTGCAGGCTGAACCTGTACTGCTTACCTACCCTTCCAATTCCAAAATCGAGTTGCTGATGAATCACGAGGAAAAGAACGTTCCTATTTTCAACCACGTAGATTCAAAAGGTATCAGGCATAAAATATGGAGGATAGACAACCGTCTCAAGCTCCAGCAGTTCAAAGAAGTAATAGACCAGATCGATTCCTTCTACATTGCAGACGGGCATCACAGGATCGGTTCTACCGCCCTGAACGCCAAACATCAGAAAGATAAAAATAAAAGACATAATGGCACAGAGCCTTACAACTTCGTATACAGCTTTATAGTTTCAAACCAGTCAATAAAGATCCATGATTACAACAGAATCGTCACAGATCTGAATGGCCTCTCCAATGAAGACTTCCTAAAACAACTGGAGCAATATTTCCTGATCCACGAAAAAGGCGAAACAGCCTACTACCCCTCCCAGAAATTCCATATTTCCATGTATCTGGATGGAAAATTTTACTCACTCCACGTAAAACATGATCTCCGCTCCCCGGAAATGTCTCTGGATAATCTGGATCATCATCTTTTAGATAAATACATATTCAAGAGCATCCTGAAAATTGATGATCCTGACAGCTCGGAAAAGATCTGTTACGTCAAAGGAACTTCAAATATTGAAGGGATCAACATCCTGAAGAATATGGTTGACAATGGAGAAGGAAAGGTAGGCTTCGGGATCTATCCGGTAAGCTTTAATGATATGATCAAGATATCAGACCTTAAGCTGAGCATGCCTCCAAAATGTACCTTCATTGAGCCTAAATTGGTTACTGCACTGTTAATGTACGACATGAAATCTTAGATTCCTATTTTTTTCCTACTTTTATCATCGGAAAAAGAAAGGTAAATAAAAAATGAAAAAACTGTTCATTATAATTCCACTCTTTTTGGGTGGATTTTTATTTTCTCAAAAAAAAACTTATAAAAAACCGGTCAGGAAAACTACCACAGCCAAATTTAATTATAATGACGAGTTTAAAAAGATTTCTGACGAAATTCTCACCAACGGAACTGCTTATGATAATCTCAGAGAGCTTACCAAAGGAATAGGTTCCCGTTTCAGTGCAACGCCGGGATACAATAAGGCTGCAGACTGGGCTGAAAAGAAATTAAAAGAAGCAGGAGCCGAAAATGTATGGCGGCAGGAAGTGAAAGTTCCTGTATGGATCAGAGGCAGAGAATCTCTTCAGATCAAAACCTCAAACGGTGACTGGAAAAATATTAAAATGCTTTCCTTCGGAAATTCAGAAGGAACAGGCGGAAAAGATCTTATCGCCGATATTCTGCTGGTAAAGGATGTTACGGAACTTAATACTTTAACGTCAGCACAGGTAAGAGATAAGATCATCTTCGTTAATTCCCTGATCGATCAGACCATCGTTAACACCGTTGATTCCTATCTGATCGCTGCTAAATCCAAACTATTATCGGCATCCGTCATCGGAAAAAAAGGAGCCAAGGCATTAATCATCCGATCACTGACAACAGCCCTGGATGATACACCGCATGCCAAAATGGTTTATTATGAGCCGGACGACAGGGTAAAGATCCCGGCGGTTACCATCGGCGTAAAATCTGCCGACGAGCTTGAAAGGCTGCTGAAAAAACAGCCGGTAAAAGCCAAAATCAATCTTTCTGCGGAATCAAAAGGAGAAACCACGAACCCGAACATTATCGGAGAAATTCCCGGAAAAAAGGATTCTAAAGTCATCGTTCTGGGAGCCCAGCTGGATTCCTGGGATTTTGCAGAAGGCGCACATGACGACGGTTCTGGAGTGGTACAGTGTATAGAAGTTTTAAGGGCTCTGAAAGCTCTGGGTATCAACAACAATCATACGATCAGGGTCGTCCTGTATGCCAACAGTGAGAATGGCGGACAAGGAAGGGATGCATATGCCGCCTATGTAAAGAAAAAAGAGGAAAAACACATCTTTGCCCTCGGGTCTGATTCCGGAGGATATTCACCCCGCGGCTTTTCATTGGATATGCCGCCGCAAAGAAGGAGACAAATCTTCGAATGGAAAAATTACTTTCTTCCTTACGGGGTCTACGATTTTGACCAAACCTATGCCATTCAGGACATTTCCCCGTTGAAGAAGCTGGACATTCCTCTGTCTGAGCTTGTTGTGGATACCCAAAGATACTTCGATTATCACCACTCTGTAGAAGATACTTTTGATAAAGTTAACAAACGTGAGCTGCTGCTGGGTGCCGTAGCAATGACACAAATGATTTTCATAATTGATAAAAACTGGTAGAATGAGAAAAATTATAAGCACATCTCTATTGCTTCTCGGAATAGCTGTATCAGGACAGATAAAAGAAGACTCCATACAGTTCAGCAAGATTTCCACAGAGATTTTAAATAACGGAAAAGCATACACGGAATTAAAAGATCTCACTAAGAATATCGGTCACCGACTGAGTGGTTCCGAATCCTATGAAAAGGCGGTTCAATGGGCTGCACAGAAACTTCGTGAGGCAGGAGCCGACAAAGTTTGGCTCCAGGAAGTGATGGTCCCGGTATGGGTAAGAGGAAAAGAATCACTTCAGATCAAAACCCCCGACGGAAAATGGGAAAGCCTGAAAATGCTTTCTTTAGGTAATTCAGAAGGTACCGGAGGGAAAGATGTTTCCGGAGAGATCATCATGGTAAAATCTATGGAAGAATATGACAGGCTTCCCGCTGAGGAGGTAAAGGGGAAAATAGTTTTCTTTAATTACCCTTTCAGCCAGTCTTTTGTGGAAACTTTCAAAGGGTATAGTGACGCCGCTAAATACAGAGTGAACGCTGCATCCTTAACTGCCAAAAAAGGCGGGAAATTTGCCATTATCCGTTCCCTTTCTTCAGCATTTGATGATGTGCCCCATACAGGCTCAATGCATTATGAAAATGAAGATCAAAATAAAATTCCGGCTGTTGCTATTGGAAATACTACGGCAGATCAGCTTGAAGCCCTTTTAAAAAGCCGGAAAGTAACCGCAAAATTAAATTCCAACTGCGGAATGAAGGGAGAAAAGCTCTCCCATTCAGTGATCGGTGAAATTACCGGAAAAAGGGATCGAAGCGTTATTCTTGTTGGCGGGCACCTGGATTCCTGGGATGTGGGTGAAGGCGCCCACGACGACGGGGCCGGCATTGTTCAAAGCATTGAAGTACTCAGAACGTTCAAAAAGCTGGGGATCCAGAATAACCATACAATCAGGGTTGTTTGTTTTGCCAATGAAGAAAATGGCATAAAAGGAGGGATACAGTATGGAAAAACAGCCAGAGAAAATAATGAAAAACATCTTCTTGCCATAGAAACCGATGCAGGGGGCTTCACCCCAAGAGGAATCTCCCTCAAAATGGATGATGCGAAAAAAGATCAGATCAAAAGCTGGGCAAACCTGTTTTTTCCTTATGGAGTATATAATTTTGAAGGGACAGATACCGGAACAGACCTCTTGCCTCTCAATGAGATGGGGATTCCGACCGCAGGGCTGGTTCCTGATTCCCAAAGATACTTTGATATCCACCATACGGAAGAAGACACCTTTGATAAAGTAAACCGCAGGGAGCTACTCCTGGGAGCAGTTATTATGACACAGCTGATCTATATGATTGACAAGAACTGGTAAAATAAAAGCCGCCTTAAAGGCGACTTTTATTTTGTGAATATCAGATCTTCAATATCAGAAATATCGATCTCGTTATCGTTTCCGAAAGAACAGTATGTTTCATCTGAGATATAGCTGAATGCCAGTTTCCCGTCTTCCAGCTTCTTTAAATGAATCCTCGCATTTTTTATTGAGCAATCCGTATATTGTATAAAATATGCCTTTTTTACTTTCACCTCATATTCAGACGGAGCAGGAGAAGAAAGTTCACTTTCATCAATAATAAATTCCTCTTTATTCACATTGATAAGCGAAAACCGAAAAGTTTTACCGGCTTCCCTGATTTGCAGTATAAGCGGGCTTCCTTCCACTTCTGTTTTCCACGTTCCGGATAAGGCTGAGAAGTCTTTATAAGCCTCAAAGCTTTTTTGGGAATATCCAAAGCATACGGTTAATATTCCAGACAGCAGTAGTATTTTTTTCATGACCTGTATCCTGATATGGCTAGGTATTCTTATTGCAAATATTCTTTTTTATCCAATTTAAAATCCAGAATACTTCCGTCCCGGTTAACCTTTACAGTAATGGACCGGGCATCTTTCTCTACTCGGTTCATAAAGTAATGACAGGCGGATTCCTGGTTAAGGTCATCAAGCTTTACATCATTAATACTGATTATGGAATCTCCTGTTTTAAGCGGGAAATTTTCTTCACGGAAAACGAAAGCCACTACCGGCTTATTATTTACGAAACGGTACCCGAAGCCAAAAGATTCCAGTTTTGCATAAGGATCTTTAATAGGTTTCATGTAGACCTTATCGTTTTTCCAATCCATGACGAAAACGAAATTTTTAAAGAAGTCATTTCCTATGAGATCCGAACTTCCGGTAGCGATCAGCTCATTTGGAAAGTTCCGGTTTCCCAAAGGCAGTTCAGCTTTAAAGATATATCCAACCGCTGGTTTTGCCGCTCCATAGGCCCCGGCCGTACTGGAGCCATAAGTTTCAACAAATTGTTTTACTTTCTGCGGATCAAAATAGCTGTCTGAAATTTTCAGCCTTCCGGAGAAACCAGTATCAAAAGTGAGTTCCACATTTTTATCTAAAATCCTGGTTTTCACAACCGGAGTTTTCTGTGGCTTGGCCTCAAACGGAACTATAGTTTCATATCCGTTCAGATCAAATTTAGACAGATCTTTTGTAGCTTCCAGTAAATTCTCAGAATAATTGACCCTCCAGAAAAGCTTGGCCATCTGATTGGCTCCGATGATCCCATCGATTTTAAAACAGTTAAGATCCGAATTATTGAGATCCATAACAATAGCTCCAATATTTTTGAAAACCACATTGTCAACAATCATTTCAGGAAGCACTGTAAAGATCTGTGACTGCTTGTTTTTCTGGGAGTCTTTTACTTTGCTTTTATGCTTTTTCTCAAGACCAAGCTCTGCGTATATAGTACTGGAAATTACTGTTGGCGCTCCCGAATCAAACAGAAAATTGTACTGCTTGCCACCGATATTCACCAATATAAAAGGAAGATCATTGGCAAATCTCAGATTAATTTTCTCAACAGGATGTTGTAATTGCACATCTCCGGTTTCAAAGAATCTTTTACCTTGTGCGGAAAACAAAACGGAACTGAACACGAGAAGCGAATAGAAGATTTTTTTCATGAAAAAATTTTACACGAAAATAGTGTTTTCTACGATTCCGGAAAAATGAAATACGGTTATACACAGATAATATTGTTTTTCCAAGTCGTATTGACCCTGCAAGTCACACAATCCATTCTCTGATTCAATCATTGCTATAAATAAAAAGCCGTCCTTCCGGACGGCTTTTATTTTAATATTTATTTCAATTATTTTATTGCACTTTCACAAGTTCAACATCGAAAATCAGCCATGCATTTGGCGGGATCACCCCTCCTGCACCCCTTTCTCCGTAAGCCATAGCAGGCGGGATCAATAAAGTGGCTGTTTCTCCTTCTTTCAATAACAGGATCCCTTCATCCCATCCTTTGATCACTCTTCCCATTCCGATAGGGATCTCGATGGGCTCATTTCTTTTGAATGATGAATCGAATTCTGTTCCGTCCACTAATTTACCTGCATAGTGTACAGATACATTATCCCCAGCTTTCGGAGCTTTTCCCGTAGTTGTTTTTGTGATTTTATAATAAAGGCCGGATTCTGTTTTCTGCATTCCTGCTTTAAGGTTCTCCACCATTTTTTCCTGGTTGGCTTTGAACTCCTCTTCTTTTTTCTTTCTTTCAGCCTCTTCTTTAGCCATGAATGCTTTATTGTTTTCAGCAATCTTAGCTTTTCCTTCGGTGAAAGTTTTGGCAGGATCATAGTTTTTGTATTCGTCCCCTTTGCTGAATACGGACACTTTTTCCAAAACTACATCCGTTTTAGGCTTGTCATTAGCTCCTTTTTCAACATTGGCAATAGCATCAATCACCTCTTCTCCTTTTACTACTTTTCCGAAAATAGTATGTCTGCCGTCTAACCATGGAGTTGGCACTTCAGTGATGAAAAACTGGGAACCGTTGGTATTCGGACCGGAGTTGGCCATAGAAAGGATTCCTTTTCCGGTATGCTTAAGGTCGTTTTTCTCGTCCTCGAACTTATATCCCGGATCACCCATTCCAGTTCCCTGAGGATCGCCTCCCTGGATCATAAAATCCTTGATCACCCTGTGGAAAATAGTTCCATCATAGTAAGGAACTCCCTTAGCTTTGGCTTTGTTATCAATTTTTCCTTCTGCAAGGCCAATAAAATTAGCTACAGTTACCGGTGCTTTCTTATCTTCAAACTTTACAATCATGTTTCCTTTGGAAGTCTGAAGATTAGCATAAAGTCCGTCATTAAGACCTTCGTAAGTTTCTTTGTCTACGTTCATTTTCTTATAAATTGGTGTACAACTCATCAGCGAGATACTTGCCGCTGCCAGAATCATATTTTTGTTAAACAATCTCATTTATAATGCTTTTAATTTTATGATTAAAGGAATATCGTTATCTATTTTTTTCTCATCTCCATACGTTCCGTACGCAAGAGCTGAAGGAACTAAAAGTGTAACTTCCTCACCATCATGGATAAAACGCAAAGCATTTTCTACAGCTTTTAATTCATCAAAGTGTCCGAATTTAGCATCTCTTCTTTCGACAGGCTGGTCATAGATCCTCGTCTGGTCAAAGTCATACAGCTCATAAGAATAAGAAATCAGGGAATTATCCGGTCTTCTTGTTCTTTTGTCGAAACCTTCCGTACTTACCCAGTAATTGAGCTGTGTGGGATAAAACTTTATGGGCTGTCCGTCGATCCATTCCTGGATATGTTTCCTTTCCATGGCATTAAGGTTCTTCACCCTTTCCTTGGAAACATCCAGGTCTTTCTGGCTTAGCACCCCGCCTACCGGCGGATGTGTCTGTGCATTTCTGTTACAGCTTAGCAATCCTAATATCGATATGAAGAGTATTTTTTTCATAAACTTTTGCGAAAATACACATTTCGGAATCAATTACAAAACATATTGCACTAATGTACTGAACAGATAATTTTTGCCCGGATACAGACAGCTTAAGCAAAAAGCCGGGAATTTCCCGGCTTCATACATATTTTGTATTTAATAGAGAATTAAACTGTTTCAAGTACTTTTTTTTCCACAAGCACTCTCCATCCGAACGGGTCTTCCGCAAGATTGTTCTGGATATCCAGCAGGTCTTTTTTAAGGAGTTCCGCATAGCTTTCCTCAGCCGGAAGTTTTGGCAAATCAAGCTTTTCTCCGTTATACCCTAAAGCCTGGAAAATAGTGGTAACCACAGCAGTTCCTACACCCCAAACTTCTTTTAAAGTACCATTTTTCTGTGCTTCGATCACTTCTTTTACGGCCACAGGCTGTACCTTTACCTCAATGCCTCTTCTTTTTGCCAGCTGAATAAAGCTGTCTCTGGTAACACCGTCAAGGATTTTTTCAGATGTCGGCGGTGTATAGATGGTATCGTTAATCCTTACAAATACATTCATTGTTCCGCTCTCTTCGAAAAATTCATGGGTAGCGTCATCCGTCCAGATGATTTGCTCATAGCCTTCTTCAATAGCCAATTGAGTAGGATAGAAAGAAGCGGCATAGTTACCGGCAGCTTTGGCAGATCCCACACCTCCATTGGCCGCTCTTGAATAATGATCTGATATTTTTACAGAAACAGGCTCTGTATAATAGCTTTTGGCAGGTGTTGCCACAATGGCAAACATATATTTATTTGCTACTCTCGCTTTCAAAGCTTCTTCCGTAGCAAAAATCACCGGTCTGATATATAAGGACATTCCTTCTCCGTGAGGGATCCAGTTTCTGTCTATATCCACTAATGCTTTTAATCCGTCTAAAAACATTTCTTCAGTTACCTCCGGCATGGCAAGACGTTTAGCCGATTTATTGATACGTTCAAAATTCTTTTCAGGTCTGAAAAGGAAAACTTGCCCATCCTTGTCTTTATAAGCTTTCATTCCTTCAAAACAAGCTTGTCCGTAATTTACTCCCATCATGGCTGGGGTAAAAGGTATCGGACCATAAGGTACTAATTTTACTTCACCCCATTTTCCGTTTTCATACTCGCAAATGATCATATGATCAATGAAAGTATTTCCGAATGAAAAGTTATTAGGGTCGAATGTAGAAATTCTGGAGTTTTCAGTTTTTTGAATTATCATTTCTAAAATTTTTTATGATGTTCTACAAATTTAACATAATTTTCTAAATATAAAAATTTTGGAGTAAATTTGGCAAAAAAATAGCTTGAAAAGAGAAATCAGAACTACCAACGACGGAAGTAAAACACTGTTTATCAGTGATTTAAATGAAAACTATCATTCCCATCACGGAGCGTTACAGGAAGCCGAACACGTGTTTATCAAAAATGGATTAAATTTAATAAATCGTTGCGAAATTAATATTTTAGAACTCGGATTTGGCACAGGATTAAATGTTTTGGTAACAATTAATGAATATTTAAAAACTGACAAAAATCATGTGATAAATTATTTTTCTCTCGAAAAATACCCCGTAAATGAATCCGAGATTAAAGATTTGGCTTATTTTGAACTTTTTGATAACCCTGGATTCAAAAATATTTATCAAAAAATTCATCAATCAGATTGGGGAAAATCGTTTGAAATTATTAAAGGTTTCAACTTAAAAAAGATAGAATGTGATTTTTTTGACCTGAAAGACATTGACTTACCAAAAATCAACCTTGTTTATTATGATTGCTTCGGAGCCAGGGTTCAGCCTGATCTTTGGGAAAAGCCCCTGTTTGAAATCGTTGCCGGTAAAATGGATGTTAACGGTCTGTTAACTACCTATTCTTCGAAAGGAAGCGTAAGAAGGATTCTTCAGGAGCTGGATTTTAAAGTGGAAAAAAAACAAGGGCCTCCGGGAAAGAGGGAAATGATCAATGCGATCAAACTTTAATAATAAGCAATCAAGTTGACTACCAGGCCCACTTAACTCATAACTCATAACTCATAACTTATAACTCCCATTTCACTCTCACCAAATTTCCTTACCTTAGCTATACAAAATATGATATATGATAGATAAGATAAACATAAGGGTTTATGCTTGTGCTGTAAAAGACAGAAAGGTTTTGACATTGTTCGAGGAATACGCAGGAGAGCCATTAATGAAATTCCCGGGAGGAGGGTTAGAATACGGAGAAGGCTTGCTGGAATGCTTACATCGTGAATTTGATGAAGAGCTTAACGTGAAAATAGAAATTGTGGAGCATCTTTATACCCAGGAAAATTTCCTGGTTTCCCGTTTCAGGGAAAACGAGCAGCTGCTTACCATATATTATATAGTGAATATCATCAACGAAGAAGACTTTCTTATCCTGGATCCCTGTATTGAAAAAACAGAATGGATTGATATTGCCAGACCCGACAATCCGTTCCCTCTACCGATAGATCAGATCGTATTTGATAAGTTAAAAGAAAAATTCCTGTAGATTTACAGGAATTTTTTTTAATTATTGATCGGTTAGTTACTTTCCGGGTTTGAAGTTATTTGCACCCGGATAAGGCTGGAGATAGCCCGAGTTCCAGTTGGACTGCAACAGTGACTCTATAAATTCATCTGTTCGGTTTACCCGTGGGTTATACCGGTCTTTCAGATCTATATCAGCCATTTTCCCTTTTACATTCCACCAGAAGGCGCTCCATCCGCCTCTCAGTTCCCTGATGATCTCGTAAACATTCTTTCCTGTAGCCCTGTTCATGAGCTTTGCAAATACCTGCCCTTCTGTAGTTGTCAGGTCTCTCAACTGCTTTTCATATTGGTCGGCGAGCATATTCTGCCGTTCTTTTACAAATTTCCTTTTGGCTTTGTTATCCATATCCGTCATATCTTTCTGGATATCTCTGTACTGCTGAAGAGCCGTTAAAAATAAAGGATAAACTCTATATAATTTTTTATTCAGGAAATAATAGTAATTTCGGTCCAGCTGGTTGTTGAATTTCGGTTTATTAAGCAATACAAGCTCATCCATTACCACCACGGTCTCTCCGTTTATTTCATAGATTTTGGCTTTTTGCTTTTCATCGTAATAATATTTGTTCCCAAATTCATCTACTCTTAATAATTCCGCCGGGTATTGGCTCAAAGGTTTTGCGATTACTGAATCTTTCTGCCCGAAAACCCCTACCCCAAAAAAGAAAAGAAAAAGGCAAATAATCTTACTAAAATTCATTATTTTTACACTTATTAGAACAAAAATTCACCGCAAAAATCATTCCTTTTTATGAAATTTGAAAAGAAATCTTTAAAATTTTTAGAAAAATATTTAAACACTTCATCGCCAACAGGTTACGAGCATAAAGGACAGGAAATCTGGATGGATTACATCAGACCTTATGTGGATAAGATTGAAATAGACCATTACGGTACCTGCTACGGTATAATCAATCCTGAAGCAGAATTCAAGGTCGTTATAGAGGCTCATGCCGATGAAATCTCATGGTATGTAAACTACATCACAGATGATGGCCTGATCTATGTGATCAGAAACGGAGGCTCAGACCAGACCATCGCCCCTTCCAAGGTAGTGCATATCCACGGGGAAAAAGGCATTGTAAAAGGAGTTTTCGGATGGCCCGCCATCCATACAAGAACCAACCAGAATGAGCCTACACCAAAGATCGAAAATATATTTATTGATTGCGGCGCCACTTCAAAGAAGGAAGTGGAAGACCTGGGAATCTATGTAGGCTGTATGATCACCTATCCTGATGAATTTTTTGAACTGAATGACCGCTATTTTGTATGCCGGGCACTGGATAACAGGATCGGAGGATTTATGATCGCAGAAGTGGCAAGGCTTTTGAGGGAAAACAAAAAAATACTGCCTTTCGGGCTCTATATCACCAACTCCGTACAGGAAGAAGTAGGATTATACGGGGCGGACATGATCGCAGATACCATTAAGCCCAATATTGCCATCGTTACGGATGTCACTCACGATACCACCACCCCAATGATCGAAAAGAAAAAAGAAGGTGACCAGAAATGCGGTGCAGGCCCGGTAATTTTCTTTGCCCCGAGCGTTCACCACACAATCAGGCAACTAATCATAGACACGGCAAAAACCAAGAAAATTCCTTTCCAAAGGGCAGCTGCAAGCAGGTCTACAGGAACGGATACAGATGCTTTCGCCCATTCCAACGGCGGAGTTCCAAGTGCATTAATTTCACTACCTTTGCGCTATATGCATACTACAGTGGAAATGGTTTCCAAAGAAGATGTAGGCAATGTGATCAGGCTGATCTATGAAACCGTTTTAAGGATAAAGCCTGAAATGAAGCTGAAATATCATTAAGAGGAAAGAATAAAGAGAAAAAATAGTAATAATGTGAATCTACGGTCACTTCCTCTTTGAAAACCGAAAAGTATAAAAGTAAAGTATAAAAAGTAAAATGAAAACGAAGCTTATTGCTCCTTCCCTTTTATCTGCAGACTTCGGGAATCTGCAAAGAGACATTGAAATGCTGAACAATTCTCAGGCTGACTGGTTCCATATCGATGTAATGGACGGCAGGTTTGTTCCGAATATTTCATTCGGCTTCCCGGTGATGAAAACGATCCAGCAACATGCCAAAAAGTTTGTTGATGTACACTTAATGATCGTTGAGCCGGAAAAATATGTTGAAGAATTTATTAACCACGGTGCCGATCTGGTTTCCGTTCATTATGAAGCGTGCACCCACCTGCACAGAACCATTCACCATATCCAAAGCAAAGGAGCAAAAGCCGGTGTCGTACTGAATCCCTCTACCCCTGTTCTGATGCTTGAAGACATTATTGCAGATGTGGATCTGGTATTGCTGATGAGTGTAAATCCCGGATTCGGAGGACAAAAATTCATTGAAAACACCTATAAGAAAATTGCTGAGACCAAAGATCTGATCATCAGCAATAATTCCACTGCCCTGATCGAAATAGACGGAGGAGTAAACCTGGATAATGCAGCCAAGCTCTTTGAAGCCGGAGCTGATGTCCTGGTGGCAGGTAATGCCGTTTTTTCCTCTGAAAACCCTGAAAGAACGATCGAGCTTTTAAAGATCTGAGCATAATGGATATAAAACTAAAGGAGACGGCAGCCGATGGCTGCCGTCTCCTCTTTTGAACCTGCATGGTTATAGTTATTGATTCTGATCCGAATGTAAATTTCCTGATAAAAATCCATACCGCATATCCGTAAAAACACGGAATTTTATGACCTGTAAATTCTGAATACTATTCTGCCTTGCTCCAGATACAACCGCAGATTACAAGTACAACACTGATCACCGAAAAAACGGTCCTGATATGATTAAGGAAATTCCAACGGTTTTCAAAGCCTTTCCGCATCCTGGCAATTGCCTCTTTAGAAGCAGTTGCTATGTCAAACTGGTCCAGCCGGTTATTCAAAGGAACATTGCCAAACACCGTTATTCCAAAAACTCCGATCAGATAAGCTGCCGAAGCCAGTAAAAGAAAAATGAAAACAGGATGTGACCGGAAAACAAATGTAGAAACAGGAAGCAAAACAGCTGTTCCCATAAAGCTCATGAAAAACATGGGATTAAGAATTTCCCTGTTGATGGACTGCATAGCCTTCAGATATTCCATATCCGATAATTTTCCCAGTCCCGGAATCACAGAACAGGAATAAGCATAGAAAAGTCCCGCGATCAGAGCGGTTAAAATGGCGGTAATAAGTAAGAGTAGTGTTGCCATTTTCATATGTTTTTATTTAATGATATCGAAAGATAAAAATACTATATATATTAGTGAAAAGCCGGATTCATCTGATTTTTCGGAATATATTGTCTGTATTCCTTATTTTAGCCTTAAAAAACGATGAGAAGCAGACTGCTCAGTGCTACTTTGTTAGGTTTATTCCTAAATTTCCATGATTTAAAAGCTCAAAATACGGTATCTGATGATAAAAAAATGGAATGGTTCCGGAATGCCAAGCTGGGAATCTTTATTCATTGGGGAATTTATTCTGTTGATGGGATTTCAGAATCGTGGTCGTTCTTTAATAATTACATCAATTATGATCATTATATGAAACAGCTGGGCGGCTTTTCTGCCTCCCGTTACCAACCTGATTACTGGGCAGAAATAATCAAAAGTTCAGGAGCAAGGTACACTGTAATCACCACCAGACACCATGATGGTGTCTCTCTCTGGAACTCAAATGCCAAACACGCGATCACCATATCTAAGAATGCTCTGGCAAAAAGGGATGTCCTTACTCCTTTTATTTCGGAGTTGAAGAAAGCAGGACTGAAGACAGGCCTTTACTACTCTCTTCCTGACTGGAGCCATCCGGATTACGACATCAATACAAGGACCAAAAAACGGTATGAAATTAAAAGTGAACCAAAACGCTGGCAAAGCTATATCCACTACTATCAAGCCCAGCTCAATGAGCTTTTGAGTCTTTATCAGCCTGATTTATTCTGGTTTGACGGCGACTGGGAGCATACTCCGGAAGAATGGAATACTTCCGGAACAAAGGAGATACTGAAAAAGTATAATCCAGGCATCATCATTAACTCCCGGCTTGATCAGCATGGCGATTATGAGACTCCTGAACAGGGTATCCCGGTCACACCGCCTAAAAGCAAATATTGGGAACTATGCTATACCATAAATGACTCATGGGGTTACCAGCCTTTTGACAGCAACTATAAAACCCCGAACATGATTATCAGAACTCTGGCAGACGTGATCAGTATGGGCGGAAACCTTTTGCTGGATATCGGCCCCAAAGCAGACGGCACAATTCCGGCAGAACAGGCAGAAGTTCTGAAAGCTCTTGGCAGATGGATCTCTAAAAATTCGGGTGCGGTCTACGGAACACGCCAGGGTCTGCCATTTGAAAATTATAAGGGAAAATCGGCAATATCCGAAAATAAGAAATCCGTATTCCTGTATCTTGATCATGCCAAAGATTTTGATAAGATCTATGGGCTATCTACCCGCCCTCTTTCTGCAAAAATTGTTGGTGAGGATACCCAGGTCAGTTTTGATCTCAGTAAAAATAAGGTGCTGACTTTACATCTGTCTGATATAAAATTTGACCGGGATGTAACTGTGGTACAGATTACTTTCCAGAATCCTCCTGTATTTCTTACCGGTGGTTTTCAAAAAGAAAAACGTTCCCTTTCTGAAATTCTTGAAAATAACAATACGGGATTGGCTGTGTATGATCTCGCCAGCGATCTGCACCACGGGAATAATCTTTTGGACAATTCAGGCTTAACCAATGACGGTATGGATATGAACATTCAAAAAACAAAACATACCAATCCGGAAACCTTAGCCTGGATAAGCAAACATGCCGAAGCTCTTTATGAGACCGGTAAAGGGCTTCCTGACGGACATTATCCCGGAATGAGCGCCCTTTCCAGAGACAGACAGACCCTTTATCTTTTTGTGGAGGGAAGTCCTACGGGGCCAATAGCCCTGAAAGGCATTAAAAATGGAATCTCCAGAATCAGAATTGTGGGTAACGGCACCCTGCTCAGCCATAAGGTTTATAATAAACTGTACTGGAGCGACAGGCCGGGAATTATCTACATTGATATTCCAAAAGAAAAGCTGGATAAGAACCTGACCGTAATTGCTGTTTTGCTGGATAAGCCCGTAGCATTATACCGGGAGGAAGTGGGTGCAATTGAAAGTAATTTATAATATATTGATCATTCTGGCAGATTTATGACAATATATCCTGCCATCAAAAATAAAAATCCAGAGATATTCTCTGGATTTTAATATGTTAAGTTTATTCTTCTTAGAAAATTTCTCTTCCTGAAAAATGGAACCGGGCTTCAATAAGAGCATTTTCATCAGAATCCGAACCATGAACGGCATTTTCCCCTACACTTCTTGCAAACATTTTCCTGATTGTGCCTTCAGCAGCTTCAGCAGGATTAGTGGCACCGATCAGTTTTCTGAAATCTTCAACAGCGTTTTCTTTTTCCAAAACTGCCGCTACGATCGGTCCTGAGCTCATAAATTCTACCAATTCTCCATAGAATGGTCTTTCAGCATGAACTTCATAAAACTTTTTTGCATCCGCAACTGTAAGCTGAGTAAGCTTCATTGCCTTAATCTTGAAACCAGCTTCTGAAATCTTTCCTAATATAGCACCGATATGACCATCTGCAACAGCATCAGGCTTTATCATAGTGAATGTGATGTTAGACATAAATTATTATTTTTTTAATCCCGCAAAATTACAAAAAATATCTTTGTTTTTAATTTTAATTTTTTTTAACATAAAAATAACTTTTATTAAGAAAATCCGAATCAATCTTTGGCACAGTAATTGTTTATTCTATTGCGATTCTCATGTTTAATTTGAGTTTTCATGGTTATTAGTTTTTACCCAGCTTCGGCTGGGTTTTTTGTTTAATAATCCTTTGAAAATTAAACAATTGTATAACATTTTCCGTCCCCGTGACAGAAAAAATAAAGCAATATGCTAAAAAAATGTGATTATTAAAGGTAGTGACTATTTTTGGGATGCTTCATCCGCTTCTTCCATCAGCTTAATATAAGTAGCATATCTGGAATGGAAAATCTCGCCGGTATCCAAAGCAGCAATTACGGCACATTTGGGCTCATTGATATGAAGACAGTTGTGAAATTTACATTCCTCCCTTTTTTTAAAGATCTCGGGAAAATAATGTTGTACTTCTTCCTTCTCTATATCGATCATGGCAAATTCGCGTACTCCCGGAGTATCGATTACATTTCCCCCAAAGTCCCAGAAATGCATCTGGGCAAAAGTGGTGGTGTGTTTTCCTTTCAGATGAGTGTCTGAGATTTCCGAGGTCTTCAGATTCAGCCCAGGCTGTAACGCATTCACCAATGTAGATTTACCACAGCCCGAGTGACCAAAAAAAACTGAGGTTTTGTTTTGCAGTGTTTCCTGCAGGATATCCAGATTTAGCCTGGAATAGGAAGAAATCTCCAGCGTATCATACCCTATTTCCCGGTAAAGAAATTCAATATCTTTTACCACTTCAATTTCTTCTCCATTCAGAACGTCCATCTTATTAAACAGGACAAGCGGTGTAATGTTGTACGCCTCACAGCATGCCAGAAATCTGTCTAAAAAGCCCAGAGAGGTTTCCGGATATTTAAGCGTAAAGATAAAGCATGCCAGATCTATGTTGGAAGCAATGATGTGTGCTTCTTTAGAAAGGTTAACGGATTTCCGGATCAGATAATTTTTTCGGGGTTCAATTTTAGTGATCCATGCAATATCGTCTTTTTCCAGCTGAAATTCCACAAAATCACCCACAGCAAGCGGATTGGTAAGCCTGGTTTTAATCAGTTTAAACTTACCCCGGATCCGGGCCTCGAAAATTTTACCAGTTTCCAATTCCAAAACCTGGTACCAGCTTCCCGTAGATTTGATGATTTTTCCTTTCATATACTTTGCTGGTTGCAAATATAAGGAATTAGGGCTTAGTATCCAGACCCGAAGATTATATTAATCCTCGCAGTCTATTTTCTAAGCCCCGTTATTTTATCTGTCGATCATGATGCTGTTCTGCACCTCAATGGATTCTTCATGGATAGCTTTGAAAACTTTTTCGATAAAATCCTGGGACATTCCCGTTTCTTTAGCTTTCTGGACAGCGTATTCCGTGATGATCTTCCAGCGTTCAGGCTGAAAAATGGCTACATCATTTTCTTTTTTAAGCTTTCCTATTTTTGCCGACACTTTCATCCTCTGAGACAGCAGTTCAATCAGCTGAAAATCGATATCGGAGATCAGGGTCCTGTATCTTCCCATCTCTTCATCAAAACCTACCAGCTCCGTATTCCTTATTTTCAGGTTCGAGATCAGCTCTGCCAGAACTTCAGGAGTGATCTGCTGTGACGCATCGCTCCAAGCTTCATCCGGATTAGAATGGGTTTCAATGATCGCTCCCTGATAGCCTACATTCAATCCTTCCTGGGTAATATCCGCAAGCCCTGTTCTGTTCCCGCAAATATGTGAAGGATCTATCAGCATCGGAATATTAGGGAACTGGCTTTTAAAATCCAGGGCGATCTGCCAGTTAGGATTATTCCTGTATTTTGTTTTCTGATAAGTAGAGAATCCCCTGTGGATGACCCCAAGCTTTTTTATATCCTGTCCCGCGAGTCTTTCCAAAGCTCCAATCCATAAAGCTAAATCCGGATTTACAGGATTCTTAACGAGAACCGGCTTATCCACACCTCTCAGCGCCATTGCAATTTCCTGCACCGTAAAGGGGTTTACTGTAGATCTGGCACCGATCCAGAGAATATCCACATCAGCCTCCAGAGCTGCAAAAACGTGATGGGCATTGGCTACTTCTGTAGCGGTTTTGAAACCATATTCCTCTTTCACTTTTTTCAGCCAGTTAAGCCCAATCACTCCCACTCCTTCAAAACCGTTCGGTTTTGTACGGGGTTTCCAGATTCCCGCACGGAAAATAGGCACCTGTGCTCCGGTTTCTTTTATTCTTCTGGCTGTTTCCAGCATCTGGGCTTCACTTTCCGCACTGCACGGGCCCGCAATCATCAGCGGCTGGGGAAATTCATTGATCCACTCGTTTTTTAGGTCTTTTAAATTCATTATTCTTGTTTTATTTTTTTAAAATTACGTCAATAGTTTATTCAATTATAAAATTACTTTATAATTCTTTTCAAAAAATATCGTTAAAATCATTTATGGAACCAGGAATTCGGGATGTGAATAATTTTCCTGTATTTTTTGAAGAAGAATCAGCTAGCAATACCAGTAAAATCGGTAATAACTTCTGAATCTTCCGGAGTAAAACAAAAAGCCGTAATAACCGCTAAAAAAATTAGCGGGAGCAAAACCGAAACGGTTTTTTACAGATCGATATGGATTCAACATTATTTCCATTTTTCTCCGAGCTCTTTATTTATGGCTTTTACACGTACTTTTTTGCTTGTTTTGAAACTTTTAAGCAGAAAATATCTGACAAATATATAAAAAATTATGACAAATCAAATTTCATCAGATCATCAAGATCTTTAAGTAAGGGATTTTTTTCAATGAATTTTTCAAATATTTTTCTTTTGGTCATTACTTCTATCTTCAGGTTTTCGAAGTCTCTTTTATATTCCACTTCGATGGCATAGTTATGAACCTTTCTTTTAAAATGGTTGAAAAATTCTCCGCTTACTTTGTCAAATTCAGCCTTAGCCGAATCGGAAGGGTATAAAACCCGTACAACATTTTCGTCTGCCTTTTCCAGTTTAAATGCCTTAATGGCATTAAAAACAAAGGTATCCCTGGATTGGAGCTGTTTTAAAAACAGATTCCATTCCATCTGCAGATCTGTTTCGGTAAAGTGGTTTTGTGGAAGGTTTTCCGGTTTGACGGTAACGTTTTCTTCTTCTTCGGGTTTATCTTCTCTGTTTATAAAGGATGTGATGCTGAAACCGGAAGAGATGACCTGCTTTGTAAGTGGCCTGGATGTCTTTCTGACAGTAATCTCCTGAGTCTGTTCTACAATGACTACCTGTTCAATCTTTTCTTCCTTTACCTGCGGTTTTTCAGGAAGCTTTAATCCCTGTCCGCTATCTGGAAAGGGCGCTAATATTATAAACTTTTTTTTTTAGAAACGTCTGTATTAGCGGTAAGAGAAGCTAATTGCATCAAAGCAATTTCTACCGTAAGCCTCGGATTTTTAGAGTTCTTATAGTTGATATCGGCATGATTACAGATCTCAATGGCATCTATGAGCTGCTGGGCATTCCATTTCTGGCTTTGCTCAACAAATTTTACTTTTGTCTTTTCCCCTACTTCTATCAGATCCATGGTAGAAGGATTCTGGGCCATCATAAGATCCCGGAAATGGTTTCCCAATCCCGCAATGAAAATATGGGGATCAAAGCCTCTTTTTACAATTTCATTAAAGGCAGAAAGCACTTCGGGAATTTTATTCTCTTTGGCCAGATCCACTACATTCAGGTATTGGTCATAATCCAGAATGTTCAATACTTCAGCCGCTTTGGCCAAGGTGATATTCTTTTGGGAAAATGTGGAAAGCCTGTCGAAAATGGAGAGGGCATCCCTCAATGCGCCGTCCGCTTTCTGTGCAATGAGATATAAAGCATCATCCTCATACTGAATATTCTCTTTTTGGGCTATATTCCTCAGGTGTCCCTGAATATCTTCAATAGTGATCCTTTTAAAATCATAAATCTGGCAACGGGATAATATCGTAGGGATGATTTTGTGCTTCTCCGTAGTAGCCAGAATAAAGATAGCATGTGCGGGAGGTTCTTCCAGTGTTTTAAGGAAGGCATTGAAGGCAGCAGAAGACAGCATATGAACCTCATCTATGATATATACTTTGTATTTGCCTACCTGCGGTGCAAAGCGCACCTGATCAATCAACTCCCTGATGTCATCCACTGAGTTGTTTGATGCAGCATCTAATTCATAGATGTTGTAAGCAAAGCCATCTTCTGAGACAGAACCATCTTTTTCATTGATCTTTCTTGCCAGGATTCTTGCGCAAGTAGTTTTACCAACGCCACGGGGGCCGCAAAAAAGCAGCGCCTGTGCCAGCTGATTCTCTCCAATAGCATGTTCTAAAGTATCCGTAATATGGAATTGGCCGACAACAGTATCAAATTCCTGTGGACGGTACTTTCTTGCAGATACAATAAAATTTTCCATTGGCCAAAAGTAAGAAATAAAGTTTTAATTTAAAAGTTTTAGGTTTTCAAGTTTTCAACAAAAACTCATTCCTTTCCGGCAACAGAAAATATCTGGCAATTATTTTTCGTAAGCAAAATCAATGATCTCAACAATAGCTTTTTCAATTTCTTTTCTTCCTTCATCGGTTTTAAGATCTATGCCACAGAATTTGCTTGCATTATAGCCTGTATAAAGATTCAGATAATATGCTCCTGAAACCAGAAGAGCGGCAATAGCACGGTATCTGGTGGCTCTTTCCTTGAAGTGCGGATCCACAATATTGGTAAAAAGCAGCTCCCCTATTTCTTCTCTTTCATCTGCAACCTTTTTCAGAATAGGTTTGCTTTCAGAAAGGCCCCAAAGAATAATTTTCTGAAGCTCCTTATTTTTCTTTATTTGTTCAAACTGATTAAGAATGGCTACCTTAGAAAGTTCCTTCCCGCCATCAGATAAATCGACATGGAGGTTATCCTGATTCATCTTACTCCAGTAATCCTGGGATTTAATATACTCATCTATGAGTTTTTCGGTACTTCCGAAATACTCATAGATAAGTTTTTTATCAAAACCTGCCACGGCGGCTATCTTGCTCACCTTCAGCCCTGAATAACCTTTTGTTCTTAAAATTTTTCCTACTGCTGCAAGCAGTTTTTGTTTTGTTTTCTCTTTATCCCTGATAGGACCTTGTACAACTTTTCTTGGCATTTGTCATTTATTTTTTTGCAATATGCAATTTTTTATTGATATCCTCAAACGCATTGAGGGTTTTATCAAGATGTTCCTTCTCATGTGTGGCCATTATACTCATCCTGATCCGTGCATCTTTTCTGGCTACTGCCGGATAAATAATAGGATTGGTATATATTCCTCTGTCAATAAGTAGCTTTCCTACGTCACCTGTTACATGAGGATCACCAATTTTTACCGGAACGATAGCAGAACATGTAGTTCCGGTCTCCAATCCAAGATCATCCAATCCTTTTTTGAAATAGTTTATATTATCCCACAGTTTAGCACGCCACTGCGGTTCTTCATCAATCAATTCAATAGCCTTAATGATCCCCATTGAAGAGGGAGGCGCTGTTGCAGAGAATATCTGCTGGCGAGACTGGAATCTGATAAATGTAGCCAGCTTTTTATCTGCGATCACATAGCCCCCTAAATTTCCGAAAGTCTTACTAAAGGTTCCGGTTATGATGTCTATTTTATCCAACAGTCCTGTATCTTCTATCGTTCCTCTCCCGGTCTTTCCTAAGATCCCTACCCCATGCACATCATCGATCATTAGATATGCATTATATTTTTTCACCAACTTATAAATCTCTTCTATCGGCGCGATATCTCCGTCCTGAGAATATACCCCGTCTATAACCACCAGCTTGGTACGGTACTGATGCTCTGACGTTTTTAAAATATTTTCCAGAGCTTCAAGGTTGTTATGCGGAAATGTCTTTCTGTTGGTAAGAATACATCCCTCATAAACGCTTGCATGTACCGCCATATCTACAATGGCAATGTCTTCTTTCTGAAGCAGGATCTGCAATGTTGCACTATTTGCCGTATATCCTGTAGTAAAAACCACGGCTTCTTCTTCATTCCTACCGAAAAAAGAAGCTATTTTTTCCTCCAGATTGTTATGATACAGATAGTATCCTCCGATAAGCGGAGTTGCCGCCGTTCCTGTACCAAATTTCTCTATTCCTTCAATCGCGGCCTGCTTCACTTTCGGATGCTGAGTAAAGCCCAGATAATCACTGGTGACAAAACTTATATAATCCTGTGTTGCATCTTCCGTGCCAACATTCATCACAGAGCTACATCCTGTATTATTTCTCAGTCTGTAACGGTGCCCGTTTGATTTCATGTAATCCAGAAAATCATAATAAACATTAGCACGTTCCATCATATCGTACCCCGGGATATTCTCAAAATCCTTAAAAGTTGCTTTCGTAAAGTCAATATTCATCCTTAATTTAGTTTAGCTGTTTAGAGTAACAAATATATGACTAATTCCACGGAAGGCTTTTATCTCATTTAAAATTTATGATATCTGGAATATTTTCCATGTTAGAGATTAAAAAAAATAAATTCTTCATATATTTCGTTTACTTTTTTGTGAAAATTTTCATCACTTCTGTTAAGTTTAGCTAATATGAATATATGAAAATTTTAAAGAACAGGAAAATCTAAGTGCTGATTTTGTTGAAACAGGGTCCAAAATTCTATACTGTTACAGCTCCGGAGCCTTTTAAATAACCCTGGACAGCTTACCATATCATTCTTCCGAAAATATTTAATATTATTTCAGGATTCCACTGTTAAAGGCTGTAATAGAATTTTTCACATTCAGCTTTTCAAGGATGTTCTGACGGTGCCGGCTTACTGTATTAATACTTATGGAAAGCAGATCTGCAATTTCTTTGCTTGTATGTCCCTCTCCTACGAGCCTCAATATTTCCATTTCCCTTTTTGATAAAATATTCCTGTAGTTGAGCTTATCATCTTCTATCACTTCTCCCGTTACGGAATTAACAATCAGGAACTCCGACGGCCTGTGTAACGGCTCATCAATCGCCAGGTTATATAAGCAAAGTGCGAATCTTAATTTTTTATTGAATGGAGAATATACATAGAACATCCTGTGCTGCACCGGTCTGTACCTGGCATTCTTATCTTTCATCCGTAGCCTGGATAAAACACTGTATTCGGGATATTGCGCAAAATTTGCCGATTCCAGCAGTTTAAAGAAACGAAGCTCGTGGATATATTTTTTCAGTTTATCATCAGGGTGTATTTTTTTCAGTATATCTTCTTCCCAGATAGAGTCTATTTCTACAGGGAGCTCCCTGAAGTCCAGTCCTAAAGCCAAAGCGGCGCCGGAAGAATACACGTAGCTTTTATCGGCCTGCATATCACTTAATACAGAAATGGCATTTTCTACTCTGGAATACATTAAAGCCATCTGCTTATAGGCGTTAATATCGAGCAGGCATTCCTTATCCGGATCCGGTTTTCCATTCAGCAATGTTTTATTCAGCGTTTCTACTATTTCCATAAAAAATGGTTATTTATAAGTATTGATGGATCTTTCTCAAAATTATACTTTTGTTATGCTAAAATAATGATTTATAAGCAGCAAAACCCATAGCCGTAATGAATAAAATTTTGAGCCTTTGCCTGTTATTTTTTCTCACTGAAAGCTTTGCACAGACTCTGGAAAAGATGAACTGGTTTAATGAACCTGAAAAATGGGAGATCAGAAACAATTCCTTATCCATGTTTGTTACGCCACAGAGTGATTACTGGAGGATCTCACATTATGGTTTTACAGTGGATGATGCCCCGTTTTATTACAGCACATACGGCGGAGAGTTTGAAGCCAAGGTTAAAATCAAAGGTAACTATAAGGCCAGATTTGATCAGATGGGATTGATGCTGAGGGTGGACAAGGAAAATTATATAAAAGCCGGAATTGAATTTGTAGACGGAAAATACAATTTAAGCACGGTTGTAACCCATCATACCAGTGACTGGAGTATGATCAGCCTGGAAAAACTCCTTCCGAAGTATGGATAAAAGCTGTAAGGAGGCTGGATGCTGTTGAAATTTTTTATTCTTTCGATGATAAAAACTATATCATGATGCGAAATGCACACCTGCAAGACAATACTCCTGTTATGGTAGGTCTTATGGCAGCCTGCCCGGATGGCAATGGTTTCCAGGCAACTTTTGAAAATTTCTCAGTGAAACATCTTCCTGATCTGCGCCGCCTTGAATGGCTGAAGCACCACCAATAGCCCGATTGAATTTGCATTCAATATATAGTCAATTTTTATTTACCTCTCAGCAATGAGGGGTTTTATTGTAATAATCCAGGGTAATATTACAAGCTTTTTCTAACCCAATCACTTAATCTTCATCTTAATAAAAAAACCGGAAATTATTACAATTTCCGGTCTTTAACATAAAAACAAGAATTTAATTATTAACAATTAAATTATATCTTTCAATACGCCATCAGTATTTTTCTATCTGGCCATTATAGCAGAACTTCCGTTTTCTGTTGGTAAGTAAGGCTGAAAAAATCTCAATGGGAACCAAATAATTTCAGCCTTAACATTTGCACTTTTTAGAATCAATCGCCTGGCATTGATCATTAAGAGATCCTGATGACCAATGCATTTTTAAATCTTGTGACAAAAGTATCATTATAAAGGGTACGGAAAAAACAATTCATGTAGAATTAAAATGACATCATATAGAAATATTACTACAAAAAGCGTAGAAAAACTTCTAAAAAACAATAAATATCATCTCTTTACCGGGTTTCAAATGAAAATTTATTCTGAACTTTGCCTGCAAAGTGTCTGCTCAATATTCCAGAATTTAAATGCAAAAGATATGAATACAGAAAAGACAGGAAAAGACAGCCGCCGGTTTAAACGTATCAGGCTATGCATCTTTTTTTCGGGTCTTTCGGTATTTGCCCAGCTTTACCTGTTTCAGCCATTGCTGCCTGCGGTTGCGGAACATTTCAAAACAACAGTTGGGGATAGTTCCTTACTTGTATCGTCGGCCACTATTGGCATGGCAGCCGGTCTGCTTTTTTTTGCCTTTAAGGCGGACAGCTATTCAAGAAAAAGCCTTATGGTCTTTTCATTACTTTCGTCAGCATTGCTTACCATAATTTCGGCGTGGATCCCCAGCCTTCCCCTGCTCATTGCCATCGGTATTATAAAAGGTTTTGTCATTTCCGGTGTTTCTGCCGTAGCCCTGGCCTACCTTACCGAAGAAGTTCACAATACTGTTGTTGCATTAGCGATCAGCATGTACCTCAGCGGAAATACCATCGGCGGAATGAGCGGAAGAATTTTCGCGATCATTCTTGCCGGGGAACTAGGCTGGAGGAACGCCGTTCTCATTATCGGCACGGAAAGCCTGATTCTAGGGCTGGTATTCTGGAAACTGTTTCCCGGCTCACGGTTCTTCAATCCGCAGAAGACGGATTACTCCATGAAAATAAAGCAGATGAAAAGATTACTGACGGACACCTATTTGCTCCGGCTATACTGTATAGCAGCATTGCTGATGGGAGTTTTTGTAAGTATTTATAATTACCTTACCTTCCGCCTGGAGACTGCTCCATTCTCATTGAATCATTTTCTTATCGCATTTATTTTCCTGATGTATATCTTCGGGGTTTTTGGTACCATGATCGTGGGAAGGCTGTCCAGAAGGTTTGAAAAAAGCCTTCTTCTGAAAGGAAGTATCCTGCTTATGCTCATAGGAATCGTGTTGTTGTTTTCAGAAAGCCTTTTCATTGTCATTTCAGGTCTGGGAATCGTAACTCTTTCCTTCTTCGCTGCCCATACCATGGCAAGCCAGATGACGGCCCTGCACGCCAGGGAAGGAAAATCTTCCGCTACGTCTATTTACTGGTTATTCTACTATTTCGGATCAAGCATTTTAGGAAGCGGAACCGGATACCTGCTTCATGCCACTTCGTGGAACTTTTTTATTCTTGTTCTTATTGTTTCTGTTCTTTCAGCCTTGCTGTTTTCTGCCCGCACGGCTACCACGCGGGTTAATACCTTTAAGGGTAATTGATCTGTAATTTTTATTATTGATCCCAATAATTGAAAATAATTAATTTTATTTATAAAATTCACCACGTAAGGCATAATATTTGCAAATTTAAATCTACCAATACACCTACTCATTATACTAAGCTTTAATAACCTTAACACACAAAATATTATGAACGTTGCAGATCTAAAAATTAATAATTTAGTGGAATATAAGAATCAGATTTTCACTATTACTGAAATATTCCAACATGATGAAAAAGATTATTTTGTAAGAATTGAAAATGATGTTCGTAGTGTTTCCGTTCCGGCAGATTCCATCAAGCCTATAAAGATCACAGAGGAATGGCTTGAAAAATTTGGTTTCTTAAGAACATACAGCTCTGATCAGAGGATTCGTTATGAAAGACCGGAATCTTTCATAAAGTATGATATCGATCTGAGCTCAAGAAAAATTGTAGAAGGCTTGAAAATTTATGGTAACTCTATCAAATGTAAGTACATCCATGAATTTCAGAACATTTTCTCTTGTCTGTTCGGTAAAGAACCTGCCACTATGGGTTATGGATTAGTAAAAACTAATTCTTAAATATAATTATATATTTATAAAAATATCCACGGTATTACCGTGGATATTTTTATTTGATGCTACTATAAAACCTTATCGTTAACGAATCTTTAAAACAAGCTTAATTTTCAATTCAAGCCTTTTCCTATATCGAAATCTATTTTTGTCTGAAATATATAAGGAAAGTGAAAAAAATTTTTACATCTGTTTTATTTTGCGCATCTATTTACTTTTATGCCCAGACCGGTACTGTTTCCGGAAACATCAATGACGATTCCAAAATCGCATTACCGGGAGCCAGAATTTCCCTGACACCGGGAAATATTTATACTACTTCTGATGAACGCGGAAATTTCATTTTTTTAAATGTTCCCGCAGGAAACTATACCATGAAGGTGGACTACCTCGGCTATGGTACCCATGAATACAGTGTACTGGTAGAGTCTGATAAAAATACAAGGCAGAACATCATATTCGCCAGAAAGGAAACCGCTATTGAAGAGGTAGTGGTAACCGGAGCCTCGTTGAAAAACCAGGCCAGAGCACTCAATAAACAAAAAAGCAATCCCAACATCACTAATGTGATCTCTTCTGATCAGATCGGACGCTTCCCGGATGCCAATATCGGGGATGCTTTGAAGCGGGTGCCGGGAATTACAATACAGAATGACCAGGGGGAAGCCAGAAATCTGATCATCAGAGGACTTGCACCAAACCTGAACTCTGTAACATTAAACGGAGACAGGATCCCGTCCGCCGAAGGTGACAACAGGAATGTACAGATGGACCTTATCCCCTCGGATATGATCTCTTCTATAGAGGTCAATAAAACATTAACTCCCGATATGGATGCCGATGCCATTGGTGGCTCTGTAAACCTCATTACCAGGGCCTCCCCTAACGGACAAAGGATTTCTGCAACGTTAGCAGGAGGCTACAGCCCGATACGGGAAAAAGGAAATCATACCGCCGGATTGGTGTATGCCGACCGTTTCCTGAATAAAAAGCTTGGTGCCGTCTTCAGCTTTTCTTATAATAATAACCATTTTGGCTCAGACAATATCGAACCCACCTGGAGCCTTGCCGATGATGCCGCACAAACGGCTTATGTAAGTAAAATGGGTATACGTTATTACAATGAACACCGTATCAGGCACAGCTTTGACCTGAATCTGGATTATGAATTCAATTCAAAAAATAAGATCTATGCTTCCGCAATGTACAATTTCAGGAATGATAAGGAAAACAGATATGCACTCGGATACAAGATCGATCCGGTTTATAATGATGACGAAACAGCGATCACAGGATGGGAAGGCAGCATAACCAGGCAGAATAAAGGTGGTGATGCCGATAATGACAATACCCGTCTTGAAAGACAGAAAGTACAGAATTATGCATTGAGGGGCGAGCACGTTCTGGGTTCCAAAATAGATCTTGACTGGTCTATGAACTATGCTACGGCAAGTGAAAAGAAGCCTCATGAACGATATATTGAATTTGAAAATGAAGATCTGACATTCGCCACCGATTTCAGTAATCCCAGAAAGCCGATGGTCAGCCCCATCACTCCTGATAATCCAGGAGATTATGAGCTAAGCGACCTTTCGGATGCCAACAGCTTTACTCAGGAAAAAGAATTCGGGGCAAAAGTGAATTTACGTTTCCCTCTGTCTGTCATCGAGGATCAGAAAGGAAGACTCCGGGTAGGAGCCCGTCTCCGTCTGAAAGAGAAGGAAAGGAATAATGATTACTATGAATTTGAACCGGTAAGCGATATGGGAAGCTTATTGTCTGTTCCTACCGTTTATTTTAACGGACACAATTTCCAGCCGGGGAATTACGTCCCGGGGACATTTGCCAGCGCCGCTTATATGGGCAGCCTGGATCTGTTCAATCCGAGCCTGTTTAATGGAGCACTTAAGCCTGAGGAGTTTCTTTCAGGGAACTACAGTGCCAAAGAACAGATCTATGCCGGATACATCCGGTGGGATCAGGATTTCAATGACCGGCTATCAATGATTGCCGGTGCCAGAATCGAGACAACAAGAATAGATTATACCGGAAATTATATTATGGACGAGGAAGATCTGGTAGGCCAGATCAATAACACCAATACCTACACCAATATTCTTCCGAATATCTCATTCAAATACGTGCCTGTACAGAACCTGGTATTGCGTGCAGCATTTACCACGGCACTGGCACGCCCCAACTATTACGCACTGGTCCCTTATCTGAGCGTGATCTCAGGAGATGAGGAGATTTCCGCCGGAAATCCGAATCTTAAAGCCACCTATGCCTATAATTTTGATTTTATGGCAGAGAAATACTTTAAATCTGTGGGTATTCTTTCAGGGGGTGTATTTTATAAGAATCTTAAGGATTTTATTTATACCTATTCCAGAAAAAACTATTCCGCAGCGGATTTTAATACAGATTTTGCAGGACAGTCCAATCCTATTCCGGTGGGAGAAAATAACTGGAGATTCACACAGCAACGTAACGGAGATAATGTGGGTATTTATGGCTTCGAGCTTGCCTTACAAAGACAGCTTGACTTTATCCCGGGAGCCTTCTGGAAAGGCCTGGGAGTATATGTAAACTATACCTATACCAAATCAAAAGCGAAAGGGATCACCAATGAGGATGGTGTTGAAAGAACGGATGTAGGACTGCCGGGAGCCGCACCTCATATGTTCAACGGATCGCTGTCATGGGAAAACAAGCGTTTTTCGGCAAGGGTTTCAATGAACTACGCTTCTCATTATATTGACGAGCTTGGCGGAAACTCATTTGAAGACCGGTATTATGATAAGCAGCTTTTCCTTGATGCCAACGCCTCATTTAAAATTACAAGTCAGCTCAGGGTTTTTGCAGAGGCTAATAATCTGACCAACCAGCCGTTAAGATATTACCAGGGAATTGAAAGCAGAACCGCCCAGGTTGAATATTACAGGCAAAGGTTTACTTTAGGCCTGAAGTTTGATTTTTAATGATAGAGACTGATATAATTTCATGAAAAAAATAAATCATATAACCGTCTTTTCAGCTTTATCACTGCTGATACATTGTACAGGACAAAACCGGTTAGGAAAAAAAATAGAGCCGGCTGTTATCACAGAAGCCGTAATGTATGATACTGATGATCCTGCTATCTGGATCAATCCTGAAGATGCCTCGAAGAGCATCATCGTAGGAACAGACAAAGATTCAGACGGAGGTTTGTATGCCTTCGATCTGAATGGAAAAATCCGGCATAAGGTATCCGGCCTGAAACGACCCAATAATGTAGATATAGAATATGGATTTCTTTTTAAAGGTAAAAAGACGGATTTTGCTGCTGTTACGGAAAGAGAAACCAATAAAGTAAAGCTTTATTCTCTTCCTGAGCTGAAAGAGATCGGTGAGTTTTCCGTTTTTGATGGTGAAGCTGAACGCGCCCCCATGGGAATTTCAATTTATAAAAATCCTCAAACGGCCGAAACTTTTGTGATCGTGGGAAGAAAATCAGGGCCGAAAGAGGGCTATCTGTGGCAATACAGGCTCGTGGAAAAGAACGGTAAAATGGCCGGTGAGGTTGTCAGAAAGTTTGGAAAATACAGCGGGCTGAAAGAAATAGAAAGTATTGCCGTAGATGATGAAATGGGCTATATTTACTATTCTGATGAACGGTTCGGGGTACATCAGTATTATGCTGATCCGGCCAAAGGTAATGAAGAACTTCTGGTCTTTGGCCAAGGTGATTTTAAATCGGATGTGGAGGGCATTTCCATTTATCCCACTTCCCTGGACACCGGATATATCCTGGTTTCAAATCAGCAGAAAGATACCTTTAATGTATATCTGAGAGAAAACCCTTCCACAGGAAGGATTGCTGAAATCCCTGTTTCCACCAGGGAAAGCGACGGGTCTGAAGTAACGAACATCAATCTGGGACCCAGGTTTCCGAAAGGGATATTCGTAGCTATGAGCAATGGTAAAGTTTTCCATATTTACGACTGGCGAGCCATTGAGGAGAGGATCCGGCTGAACAGGAGATAAGGCCTCACATTTACAATTCAATTATTCAGCTTGTACCATTCGCCGATGATCATTCCGAGCATTCTCTGGGAAGGCTGCCTTTTTGACCTGAATCTGATGGATATTTAGAAACTAAAACCGGTTTATGAGAGGTTCTGTTACCGACTATTCTGAATAATTTCTTCTGAGCTTAACCCGAACATAGGTGGTGTTTTTACCTCCAGCAGGTTCAGGTAAAGATAAAGCTGTGCCCTGTGATGGATTTCGTGCTCGGTCATGGCCCTCAGCCACTTCCATACCGTAATCGGAGCATTCCCGGGAGTAAGGCATTTTCGATGCAGATCTTCATTGCTTAAGTTTCTGAAAATATTCAAAGATTCTTCATGCTTTTCACTGAAATATTTCAGTATATTCTCATATCCGTCCGCCAGTTCCCTGCCACATCCGTTGTAGGTACAGGGGTTGCCCAAAATGGTCTCAGCAAACATATAGCGTTCAATGGCTGCAATGTGGCGTATATGATCTGCAATGGTAAATTTTCCGGTTTTATAGGCCCAGTCCATATGTTCCGGAGAAATTACCGAAATCAGACGATTGGTACGCTGCCTTATTTTTTCATAATATTCAAGGAAGGATCCTATATTGGTGATTTCCATATTCTTTTGTTAAGGGATACCTGCGGTATCATACATAATGTAAAGGTACTTAACTTTCAATACCAATTGTATCCGAGTAGGATTCAAATATATTATTTTTCCAGTTCAATCCATACAGGGGCATGGTCACTGCTCTTTTCCCACCCCCGGACATGCTTGTCCACCCCGGCAGCCTTTAGTCTGCTGGCAACAGCAGGGTCGATAAAATATTCTGGTCATTATCATACTCCTGTAAAATATTTTTCATTTTAATTTTTTTTACAGGTACCAGTCCTTATATCTTTTCAGTGCCTCCAGAAAATAATAATCAGCATAGATCAGGGGAACATCGATTTCCGAATGAAGGGGAAGCCCTCCCGTACTGTGTTTCAGCAGGAAACCTCCGTTTTCACCCGGTATAGCCTGGTATTGGTTTCC
The DNA here is from genome assembly GCF_041361455.1 of Chryseobacterium gossypii. Taxonomy (NCBI): domain Bacteria; kingdom Pseudomonadati; phylum Bacteroidota; class Flavobacteriia; order Flavobacteriales; family Weeksellaceae; genus Chryseobacterium; species Chryseobacterium gossypii. The sequence continues at coordinate 166,886 of NZ_JBGCUR010000002.1, forward strand.
GGATAAGCTTACCAGCATCTGACGTGCCACTTCTAAGTATTTTTTCTTTTCAGTTCCCCGGGTATATTGTCCCAGCTCCAGTAATGCGGAAGCCGTAACGGCTGCAGCCGAAGCATCCCGCGGAACATTGGGAATGCCGGGATCATTAAAATCCCAATACGGAACCTTATCTTCGGGCATAGAAGGATTATCCAGGATAAACCCTGCAATATGCCTGGCCTGATCCAGGTATTTTTCATCCCTGGTAAACCGATACATCATGACATATCCATACAACCCCCAGGCCTGTCCCCTCGCCCAGGCAGAAGCATCTGAATATCCCTGAAACGTTTTTCTGCCCAGTACCCTGCCTGTTTCTGTATCATAATCTATTACATGGTAGGAGCTGTAATCGGGACGGAAATGATTTTTCATCGTAGTATTGGCATGGGCAACGGCCATTTCACCCAGCTTTTTACTCCCTCCGTTCTGTGAAGCCCAGTTCAGCATCTCCAGGTTCATCATATTATCAATGATCACAGGCCCTTTAAAATCCGCCATTTTATCCCAGGAAAGGATGGCCTGCATTCCAGGCTTGAAACGCGTGGAAAGAGATTCTGCCGATGTCAGGATAACTTCTTTGTACCTTGGATTTTTGGTGATTCTGTATGCATTTCCGAAACTGGTAAACATCATAAAACCCAGATCATGGTCCCTGGTATATGTTTTATTAGGCTCTATCACAGCAAGCGTCTTCTCCGCCTCTTTCCTGATCTCCGGGTCTCCGGTCTGTTCATAAATCAGCCATAAGGCACCGGAATAAAACCCGGAACACCACCAGGTGATATCTTTGCTGATAACTTTTCCCGTGGAGGCATCAAAAGATTGTGGCATCTTGTTTTCCGGAATGGCTTTCATCAGGTATTTATATTGTTTTCCGGCCAACTGAAACTCATCGCGGATAAGCTTCTCCATCCGCTTTCCGCCTTGTGCCATGACAGCGATATTTAAAACCGTAAAAACAGCCAGACTAATTTTCTGTAAAATCATGCAGTACATATTCTTATGCTCAATTTACTTAATTCTGATAATATTTAAATCAATTTCAACTAAAATATGATTATGGAAAATTATGATTTTTTTGCCCGGATATTCGCACGCAAGATTTCAAGCGTAAATGAGCTGGATAAAAACAAAACTGTCTCCACTGCGTTTAGACAAATGTTTAGCTGAAAGCTGATGTAAATTGCCTGGATAAGCTTCAGACAACAAGCCGGGTTCGTATGGCATTGCCGGAAAAGCATTTACGGTGCGGCCTTCATTGCTTAGGCTTCTGAAAACAAAGATTCTTCATATTTGTCACCGGAATATTCCAAAATCTTCTCATTCAAATATATTATTTTTCCAGTTCAATCCATACAGGGGCATGGTCACTGCTCTTTTCCCACCCCCGGACATGCTTGTCCACCCCGGCAGCCCTTAGTCTGCCGGCAACAGCAGGGCTTAATAAAATGTGATCCAGCCGTATTCCGGCATTTCGGTCATAGGCCCTATACAGGTAATCCCAAAAGGTGTAAAGCTTTTCCTCGTCCGGAAACAAGGTCCGGAGCGAATCTACCCAACCTTCGGCCGTTAAATCTTCAAACGCTTTTCTTACTTCGGTCCGGAACAGGGCATCATTTACCCATCGTTCGGGTTTGTGGACGTCTCTGGGAGTGGGAATAATATTAAAATCACCGATAAGTATTGCCGGCAATTCCAGTTGTAGCAACTGATCAGCTCTTTGCCTGAACCGGTTGATCCATTTCATTTTATAATCAAATTTAGGCCCCGGATACGGATTCCCATTAGGAAGATACAGGCAGCAAACCACCATCTGATCTATAATTGATTCAAGATACCGGCTTTGCAGATCTTCATCATCACCAGGCAAAGTCCTCTGCACTTCAATAATATCCAGATTTTTTGTAAGTATGGCCACACCATTCCAGCTTTTTTGCCCGTGCCATACCGCCTGATAACCTGCTTCATTGATTTCTTTTAAAGGAAACCTGTCCTGAGGTGCTTTTAACTCCTGGAGACAGACTATATCAGGCCGGGCCTCGTCAAGCCAGCGCAGCAGCACAGGAAGTCTTGCATTAATTCCATTAACGTTGTAGGTAGCAATTTTCATGGTTTGAATATATTAATTGAATAGCGGTAATATCTGAAGATGCAATAACCGTGCAAACTATCTTCCAATAGCTAGGTTCCGGTACCGGTTCATCTGTTTCTATTCCTTTACACCGAAATCCACGGAAAATTAGTGGCCAGAATCTCTACCGGGGATTCAGGCAGTATGTATATTACCAATAATAATGATCATATTGAACCTTGAAGTATAAAGAAAAGTTGATATATAAAAAATGTGATAAAAGTTCAATAGCAACGGCAACGGGTTCAGTAAAACGGATACAAGAACGTTCGGATATACACTATAAATAAATCACCCTATTTTGATATTATACATCTTTTTAAATTTTTTAAGATATTTTATTTATTTTAGTACTCATTCAAAATCAATTATTTATGGACAAATCATTAATAATAATGGGCTAAAAAAGCTGATAATGGAGTTCCGAATGATGCCGCAATATGACAAGGCAATAATACAGCAAGTCATCACTTTGGTTAAATTAAAGGGAATTTCGGTTAAATTTAATACTTATTTGATGCAGATCTTTGCATAAAAAGATAGAACAATGAAAGCAATCAGAATTTATGAATTCGGCGAACCTGAAGTGATGAAAATTGTAGAAGTTGAACGCCCTGTCCCCAAAGCGGATGAGATCCTGGTAAAAGTATACGCTGCCAGCATCAACCCGGCCGATTATATTATACGCCGGGGAGGAAATGAAGGTTTAAAGCCGTTGCTGAAACTGCCGATGGGGTTAGGCATTGATGCGGCAGGAATTGTAGAAGAAGTCGGAAGCCAGGTAACGGAATTTAAAAAAGGTGACCGCGTGTATGGTGTCCCTAATTATCTGGATGGCAGTTATACTGAATATCTCGCGACCAAAGCAGACCTGTTTGCTTTAATGCCACATACACTATCCTTTAATCAGGCGGCTGCATTACCTGCCTGCGCACGTATGGCTTATAATGGTATAGTAGAAAAGGCAAAGGTGCAACCGGGTCAGAGCGTCCTGGTTCATGGTGCAGCGGGTGGTATCGGCAATCTGGCATTACAAATTGCCAAAGCCTGTGGCGCATATGTTATCGGGACAGCATCGGCACATAATGCTGATTTTTTAAAAACGTTGGGCGCTGACGAAGTGATTGACTATAACACACAGAAATTTGAAGATATTCTAAGCAATATTGATGTTGTATTTAATGCCACCCCTACCACAACTGTTGATGAAGCTTTACGTTTAAGATCGGTTCCGGTTTTAAAAGAAGGAGGCATCTTTGTATGTACGCATGGGGTATGGCCCAATGAGGAGTTTAAGGAACTTTTGAGCAGGAAAAAAGCCACGGTTTTTATGGCTGGTGCCGATATTCATCACCGGCATTGTTTCACTGAAGTGGCCAAATTGATCGACTCAGGCAAGATGAAGCCTGTTATCAGTAAGATTTATCCCTGGCAACAGGCAGCTGAGGCACATCGCGATAGCGAGTCGAAGCATGTTCGCGGAAAAGTCGTGTTGGAAATTCGTAAGGAAGATTAAATAAATGGTGCATTATAAAACCATAACTGAATGGTGCCTGGCCTGGCAATTGCCAAAGCCTCAACACCCGCTTATCAATGTAATTAAAATAGATTCAACCGTAAAGATGCATCGTGGTGACACCTTTACTTCCTTTTGCGACTTTTATTACATAGCGCTGAAGCGGGTTAATGGCACCGAAGAACTCAAACTGAAATATGGACAGCAACCTTATGATTTTAATAAAGGGATTATGGCTTTCGTGTCGCCTGGTCAGGTATCAACCCTTGTTGTTGAAAAAGACGCAGAAGTCAGGCAGTCGGGATGGCATTTGATCATCCATCCCGATTTCCTTTGGAATACTCCATTAGCCCATAGTATAAAAAAGTATGAGTTTTGGGATTATGCTGTGAACGAATCCCTGTTTCTTTCTGAAAAAGAAGAAGAGCTAATCGCAGGTATTATCCAAAATATCCACCGGGAAATCCATGCTGATATTGACAAATTCAGCAAGCCAATCATTATATCACAGCTGGAAAGCCTTCTCAACTATACCGACCGGTTCTATAGCCGCCAGTTCTTAACACGCGAAAAAGCCAGCCACAAAGTGCTTGATCGCCTGGAAAAAGTACTGAATGACTACCTGATCAGCGGACAAACGGCAACAAACGGACTACCAAGTGTACATAACATTGCTGAGCTGCTCCATATCTCCCCAAAGTATTTAAGCACCCTGCTAAGAATGCATACCGGACAAAACACTCAGCATTATATTCACGAAAAGCTGATCGAAAGGGCTAAAGAAAGAATATCTACCACTGATCTGTCAATAAGCGAGATCGCTTACGAACTGGGATTTGAGCATTTGCCATCATTTAGCCGCTTGTTCAAAGCGAAAACCCGGCTTTCCCCTCTGGAATTCAGGCAATCATTCAGGAATCAGAACGGAGATTCATCTTCCTCATAAGCTCTTAAATCAAACAAAATATCGTAAGACTTAGTCTGCACCGCTATCTCCATCTTTACTACAGCCAGAGTGTAACCAGACAATTTGGCTGGCTTAACCGGCTATATTAAAATTATAATAAAAATATGGATTCAACATGATTAATATTGTGAATATTTTGGATATTTGATAAATTTTTTCAGACAACTAAATAATTATGCCAGCCATGTTTAATGTAATGAAAAAAATCTGCTTATTTACATTTTTAATAATGCTGATCCCGGTAACTCTGGAAGCCCAGCACTGTAATTGTGAAGAGAACTATCAATGGGTAAAAAAGACGTTTGAAGATAATGATGCTGGATTTCAGTATATTATTGATCAAAAAGGGAAAGATGCTTACGAGGCACATAATCAGAAAACGTTTTTGAGTGTAAAAAATATCCGTACAGTTCCCGAATGCCAGCAAGAACTAATAAAATGGCTAAAATTTTTTAGAAAAGAACACTTTGGAGTTGCTATAAAAAATCAGAATAATAATGAAACTAAAACGAGCAACCCTCCGGAATTTTTTAATATTGACGAAAAAAGATTTCTAAAGCACATTAATTCCTTATCTGTACCGGGACTCGAAGGAATATGGAGCACCGGTACTTATAAGATCGGAATCATAAAAACCAAAGAGAATTACACAGGATTTATTTTAGATGCTCCGAATACGGGCTGGAAAAAAAATCAGGTTAAATTAAAAATTGCATCTGATGGGAAAACTTGTGATTATTGGATGAGAGATTTTACTAAACTGGATCATGTTTCTATAGAACTTATTGGAAATAATTTCATCAGAATCAACAGGTCCATTAACTTACGAAGGGAGTCCACACATTTCCCTGACAGTAAAAATATTGAAAACTATATCACATTCCTTACCCAGAACCAGCCTTATTTCCAAAAATTGTCTGCACAGACAAATTATCTAAGGATACCCAGCTTTGATTTGGAATATAAAAAGAATATTGACAGTATTATAAGCTCAAATCTCACTTCCATCACAGGCTCTAAAAATCTCATCATTGATATCCGTAATAACGGCGGTGGCGGGGACAGCTCTTATAAAAATATTATCCCATTATTGTACACCAATCCCATCAGAACTGTGGGCGTTGCTTTTTACTCCACTAAACTGAATAATGAAGCTATATTAAAGTATGCCCAAAATCCGAACCTGTCACAGGAAAACCGGGATTTTTACAAAAAGTTTTATGAGAAATTAAATCAAAACCTGGGTAAATATGTTTCTCTGACAGATCAGGAAGTATCAGTGAAAGAACTGGATAAAATTATGCCCAATCCCGTAAATGTTGCTATTATCATTAACGAAGCCAATGCCAGCTCTGCGGAACAGTTTTTACTGACAGCAAAACAAAGCAGAAAAGTGAAGCTGTTTGGTACCACTACGCTGGGGGCACTCGATATCTCGAATCAGACTGAAGTTGATTCTCCTGACGGTAATTTTGAGTTTTGGTATTGCATGTCGAAAAGCTACAGAATCCCTGAAATGACAGTTGATAACGTAGGCATTCAGCCGGACTATTATATAGACCGTACTGTTTCTGAGGAAAATTGGCTGGATTTTGTCCAGAAAACGCTGGAAGACTAAGAATAGATACACAAAAGCTCTTTCGATTTTCGGGTCATGCACTTTAGGCATTTCAACTATCAGACAAGAATACTATAAAGGGCATAGGCTAAGCTTAAACTGCACAAATTATGGATTTTATTCCGACTCCCGTTATAGCTGGCGCCGTGGAACAGGTGTAGGTACTTTCAGCGTATTACGCGATATCCGCCTGTTTGATTAGCAGTAATTACAATGCCTTTCAGGGAGATGATACATCTTTAAATAGGCCCTTTTAAAGGATTACTCAAAATTCAGAAGTCCGTCTGAAAGACATTTCCATTGTATTTTAGAAATCCTCATCATTCCCCCGACCGCTATCATTATATTTCTGATCTTATCTATGAAGGTTGCGTTAAAATTCGGGGTTTCATTCCGACCGTAAATGGCGGCTTTCACAGAGTTTCCGTTCCTGGAGATCATAAAGGTGGAGGTTGCCTTATCTGAATAAAAATGGGCAATATGATGATTTTCTTTTCTGCACGGATCTGTAGAAGGCCTGCAGCTCATCAGTATCACTTCAGAGTCATTCATATCCTTATGAGAAATGTTGATAACTTTTACCCAGTCGTAGCCTTTGGATTCTGCCGTTCCGGGTCCCGGAATATCAATTCTCATGAAATCTCCGATTTCGGGGGTACGATCGATACGATTCCCGTTTGAGTCATAAAGCTTAAAGTCGGCAGAGCCTTCCCCGCAATATTGCACCCAATTGTTGACCGAAAAGAAGCGTTCTTTTAAAACTGCAAACTTCTGAGTGGCAACGGAAGGATTTTCAAACTCCTTTTCGCTTTCAGTATCGTGAAATCCTCCATGTTTCTGTTCCGGAACCCCGTAAATCTGTTTAGGTTTCATAGCTTGTTATTTCCTTGATCTTAACAAAATTAGCATGAAAATAAACGTTGTTTTATGAGTAGAGTCACAATAAAACAAGTAATTAAGCCGTAAATTCAATACATGAAAAATCAAAATAAAACCTCATCACTTACAGGTAAAACGGTCGTTATTACCGGAGCCTCCAGTGGCATAGGCAAAGCGGCCGCACAAGCATTTGCCAGAGAGGGCGCCCATCTGGTTCTTGCCTCACGGGGTGAAACGGCCCTGCAGGAAACGGTGGAGCTATGCAGAAAAGAAGGAGTGATGGCAATAGCCGTACCTACAGATACTTCTGTTGCAGAAGATGTGTACCATCTTGCCGGAGAAGCCTTAAAACTGAATAACCGGATTGACTACTGGATCAATAATGCAGGGGTTCTGTCCTTTGGAAAATTTGAAGAAACCCCTGTGGAGGTTGTAGACCAGATCATTAAAACCAATCTGCTTGGTTACATTCATTCCGCCCATGCAGTTTTGCCGGTTTTCAAAAAACAGAAAAAAGGTGTTCTGATCAACAATATCTCCATCGGGGGCTGGATGCCGGCTCCTTACGGAACGGCTTATACTGCATCTAAATATGGAATCCGGGGAATGGTGGAAACCCTCCAGGGAGAAGTTTCTGATTTTCCCGATATTCATATCTGCGCATTGTATCCGGGATTTCAGAAATCTTCGGGGATAGAGCATGCAGCCAATTACTCTGGGATAAGGCTTAGCACTCCTCCTCCATCTTTCGATCCTCATGAGCTGGCTGAAGCCATGGTAAAAGTGGCCAAAAACCCCGAAGACGCTATTTATCCGGATTGGTTTTCCATTACTTTTAAAAGCCTCTACGGAATCTTCCCCGGAGTTATCCGTTCTGTCTCCTCCGCAATGATGAGAACGGTCATGAAGGTTGCCAATAAAGATTCCGATACGGCAGGAAATGTACTGAAACCCTCCAAAGGTAATATGGGCATTCATGGGAGGACACTTCTCCCTACCCCTTCAAAACCTTTAAAGCTGGCTACAATGGGCATAGTTTGCTTAGCTGCAGTTACTGTTTTTCTAACGTTATCCCGAAGGTCCGGAAGAATATAATGATTACCTTTATCATGGATTAAGATTTAAATCATGAAAAAAAGCGCCGGAATTTTATTATTCAGAAATAAGGATCATCTCTCCTATTTTCTTGTACACCCTGCCGGCCCGTTCTGGAAAAATAAGGACATCGGGGCCTGGTCTATCCCCAAAGGCGAGATTATGGATGGTGAGAATCCGCTGGAACGTGCCATAACTGAATTTGCTGAAGAAACCGGACAAGCCGTAACGGGAGAATTTATTGAGCTGTCCCCCGTCAGGCAAAAAGGCGGGAAAACCGTTTATTGCTGGGCTGTAGAAGGAGATATTGAGACTTCCCGGCTTTACAGCAATACCATACAGATAGAATGGCCGCCAAAATCTGGAAAATTAATGGAAATACCGGAAATAGACCGGTGGGAATGGTTCGATCCTGAAGAAGCAAGATTACGTATTAACCCAGCACAGGCGTCTTTTTTATCGGAACTTGAAGGATTATTACAGAAAAAATAGCTCAGAGTTCCCGGATCAAACGGAAAGTGAGATTGATACGCGGCTGCATCGGTTTTGCAGATTTGGCGATCCGGTGTTCCCAATGCAATTGCAGATCACCTTTCATGATCAGCAAGGAGCCATGGGCTAAAGGCAAAGTATACCTCTGCCGGTGGTCATCCGCTTTCCGGAAGTCAAAATTCCGTACCTGTCCCAGGCTTACAGAAGCAATTACCGGCCTGATGCCTAATTCATTTTCCTTATCCCGGTGCCAGGCCACCGAATCATTACTGTCCCTATACAGGTTAAGCAACACCGAATTGAAACTATAGCCGGAAGCCTCTTCTATGGAATGTTTCAGCTCCAGCAGTTCAGGGGACCAGGGATTGATCTTCATACGGCTTCCCCCCAGCTGATAAGATTTTCCCGCATCTCCATACCAGGCAGTCAGGCGCGGGGTGAGCACCATTTTATCATACATTTTCCGGGAAGTCTGCTGCCAGGGAACTGTTTTCATTAAAAGCTCCTTAAGCCCGGTAGCTTCCTTTTCCGGCAAAAAATGCTCGGTATATTCCAGTAACTCTTCCGGAAACCGGTAAAACTCATCCGCATTAAATAAATTCAGCTGGTCCATACCTCAATCATCCTGAAATATCATGCTCAATAGAGAACTTTTGGATCACTTTCTCCAGATCAATCCCTTTTCCTAACACGGGCTTAAAGATATCTCCTTCGCTTTTTATCCGTTCCATAGCATTGAAAATAGTAAAATCACTCATCTTCAGGCCTGTTTTTACTTCATCCCAATACAATGGCATTGATACCGTGGCTCCGGGTTTAGGCCGTACGGAGTATGCCGAGGCAATAGTGGCATGAGGCCTGTTTTGCAAAAAATCGAGGTACATCTTCCCTTTCCGGTCTTTTATGGCCCGTTCGATACTGGTGAACCCCTGCAACTCACGATGCACTAAAGTGACAACTACACGGGCAAATTCCTTCGACTGCTCATAGGTATATTTATTTCCTAACGGGATATAAATATGCAATCCTGTAGAGCCGCTCGTTTTACAGTAGCAGGGCACTCCCATATCCTCCAGTAATTGCCTGGTGATCTGTGCCGCCGTAATTACCTGATCAAAGGAATTTTTATCCGGATCGAGATCGATGATGCAAAATGTTGGATGATCAGGCTTCTTAATGGTGCTGTTCCACGGGTTCATCTCAATACAGCCAAGATTAGCCATATACAGAAGAGTGGCTTCATCATAGCCTACCAGATAATTCCGGTCCCGGTCATCCGTATCACTGTGATAAAGGCAGGTATGCACCCAATCCGGTGCCTTGCCGGTGACATCCTTAAAGTAAAAACTTTTTCCTTTAATACCATTAGGGAAACGGTTCATGCTTTGGGGCCTGTCTTTAAGATAAGGAAGGATATAAGGAGCAACCTGGTAATAATAATTGATCAGGTCACGCTTTGTAATTTTTTCATCGGGCCAGAAAATTTTGGTGAGGTTCGTAAACTTCAGTTCATGGCCATTTATTTTTTTTACCTGGGTTTTTTCCGTAGGATTCAGCAGTGTTTTTTCTTTCCTGTTTTGGGAAGCCCTGGTAAGGCGGCTTTTTGCAGCAACCCCGGCCTGCTCCACTATCTCTTCGGTATTCTTTTCCACTTCAAGCCTCACATCCGCAGCTTTTTTATCGGAGCGCATGCCTTTGAATGATGGGTGGCGGAATACGCCATCGTCAGTAATTTCAGCATAGCTTACCTCGCAGACCAGCCGGGGCTTTAGCCATGTAGCGGTAGCTTTCGGAGGATTGGGCCGGAAACGGGAAGGCTTATTTACATCAGGCTCAACAGTAAATGGCGATTTAGAAATGATGAGGGGCTTAAAGGTTGCCATCATTTCTTTTTGGGCTTTCGCGGAAAAGCCTGTTCCAACCTTTCCTACATAATGAAATTCTTTTCCTTTGTACACTCCCAGCAGCAGAGAGCTGAATTCCTTGGAAGAGTCCTCATTCCGGGTAAGCCCGCCAATTACCACTTCCTGGCGCTTATCTGCCTTGATCTTCAGCCATTCCCGGGTTCGGGTGTCAGGATGGTATTTACTGTCGGCTTTTTTAGCCATGATCCCTTCCAGGCCGATCTGTCTGGCAGCCTCAAAAAACTCCATGCCATCTGTCCTGAATATATTGCTGATGCGAAGCCGATCATCATTATGTATAAAAATATGCTCCAGAATGGCGTGGCGTTCGGTAAGGGGCAGATGCATCAGATCTTTTCCTTCATACCACAGCAGGTCAAAGGCATAAAATACCAATTCTCCGTCCGCCTCGCTTCGCCAGTTTTGCAGGCTTCCGAAATCGGATACGCCTTTGTTATTAAGTACAGTGATTTCTCCGTCAATTACGGCATTGATTCCCCATTCTTTCAGGGCTTCCGAGACAGAATAGTATTTTTCCGTAAAAATCTTATTATTCCGCGACCTCAGCTCTACCCCGGTTTCACTAAGGTATGCTATGGTGCGGTAACCATCCCATTTCACCTCATATACCCATTCAGGATCGTTGAAAGGTTCATTAACCAGGGTTGCCAGCATGGGCATAATATTTTCCGGCATGGCAGCCCGTTTTCCTTTTTTCAGCAGTGAAGTAATATCTTCCTGCCTTACAGCCGGCTCATCGCTGATTTTGGTTTGCAGCTTTTTTTGCGGCTCTTTAGTTTTCGAGAGTTTTGCCGCCATATCGTATATTTTTTGATTGATTGCTCCCGGGATACCCGGAGTTATAAAATTCATAGTGTTACCTCTACCTGTCCAAACAAATATCCGGTAACACTATGAATTGGTAATTACGTGAAGGACCGGATGGCCGGTACCTGCTCTCTGATGTATTTAATGACTAATCAAGAGGTCTTCTTCCGGAAATAAGATTATAAAGGATTACAATAATAGCAATAACCAGCAGGATATGAACTAAATAACCGGTACTCATACCTGGAACAATACCTAAAATTCCTAAAAGCCAAACAATAATACAAATGACTGCGACTAACCATAATATACTTCTCATGACTATAAAATTTTAAAGTTTATTACTAAAGGTATAGCACATTTTATGCCTTTTATCAAATAAAAACACAATATACCTGCCAATCATCAATAAAAAAACATTACAGTTTAAAAATTTCCACCTCAAAAAGGAGAAAAAGGTCTGGAAAGGCACTATTCCCCACTCATCTCTGTTTTTTATATCCTGCTTCCAAAGCCGTTCCCGACAGGATCGAACATTGTTTTTAAAAATAACAGGTATTTTATGGTATTATTTATTTTTAATAGACTATCTTTAACCACAGAAATACAATTTATAAACCTCTCTTTTCTTCCATATTATATTATTTATACTTTATATGTCCCTGGCGGGAGGATAAATGAAATTATACAATAAATATTTTTCAATGTCTTGATAATTTATTTAAGGAACATTTAAGTTAGATTGTTATATGTTCATTAGCCTCTTGTTAACAGCAGGAGGTTTTGTTGGACTATCAATTAAATTGCATTATTTAGTAATCATCCCGTCAATATTTATAATAAGAACAGAATTATTTTCAGATGACAAGCAGAATTACGGGGGTGGGCAATTACATCCCATCGGAAACGATAACCAATTTATTTTTTGACCAGCATATTTTTCTTAATGAACAAGGGGTCTTATTAAAAGAGAACAACGCTTCAATCACCAGCAAATTACAAAAGATTACAGGTATTGAAGAGAGAAGATACGCCAGCAACAACCAGGTAACTTCAGATCTGGGGCTCATCGCTGCCCGGGCTGCAATAGAAGACGCAGGAATAGACCCCGAGACTTTAGACTATATTATATTTGCCCACAATTTTGGTGATGTGCGCTTTGGCACCATTCAGTCAGATACTGTTCCAAGTCTTGCGGCAAGGGTAAAGCATATGCTCCGGATCAGGAATAATTTCTGTGTTGCATATGATGTGTTATTTGGCTGCCCCGGATGGATCGAAGGGGTAATACAGGCTCATGCATTTATCAGATCCGGTATTGCCAGGCGTTGTCTGGTCATCGGTGCAGAAACTCTTTCCCGTGTGGTAGATATTCATGACAGAGACAGCATGATCTATGCCGACGGGGCCGGTGCGGTGATCCTGGAAGCCCATGACAGTGATGAATCCGGTATCCTGTGCCATCTCTCCGCCTCCCATACTCTTGAGGAAAAAGATTTCCTGTATTTTGGCAAATCCTATAACAATGAAAGCTGTCCGGATATCAAGTATATCAAGATGGATGGAAGAAAAATATATGAATTTGCCCTTTCAAATGTTCCTGATGCCATGAAGAAATGTCTTGACAGCAGTGGATACTCCATCAGCCAGTTAAATAAAATAATCATCCACCAGGCCAATGAAAAAATGGATGAGGCTATTATCAACAGATTCTATCAGCTGTATGACACACCGGTACCTCCGGATATCATGCCTATGGTAATTAACAAGCTAGGGAACAGCAGCGTTGCGACGATACCTTCCCTGCTTACCATGATCCTGAAAGGGGAACTTGATCTTCATAAAATAGAAAAAAACGATGTCGTCTTATTTGCATCGGTAGGCGCAGGAATGAATATCAATGCCCTTGTCTACAAGTTTTAAGCTGCGCAGGACTGAACTAGTTTTTTTGGTCCGGATCTGTTTTAAGCTCTCTTCCGATCTCGTCTATTTCCGGTAATGGGGTATGATAATTCTCTTCAATGTATTGCAGAATACTTTCATCTGTCTTACTGCCGATTTTCCTGATAAAAAGATAGTTGTTAGATTGAAGATATCTGATAAGATCATCCTTATTCGGTTTTTTGCCCAATAGCGGATTTCCGATTATTGCTCTTTTATCATCATTTACAATGACCTCCCTGAAAGCTGTATTCATAAGTACAGTTTGAAAAAAGGATTCAGCGGGCAAAAACGTATGAAGGTAATATTCCTCAAAATCCATGACCTTTTTATTGTTGGTCAGGAAAGCACAGGTATTCCTTGTAAAGATAAACCACTTGCTTCCGATATATGGAATGACCCCTTTCATAAATTCTCTTTTATATATTAATGATGAGATCTTATAGGATAATTCCGTGAAATGGTTTTGTATCCGCTGAAGCGTGTCCGGCCGGTAAAATTTCTGATCGTAATACAGTAGGTAATTCCTCCCATTGTTGACGGTAAGGAAGTTACGGATGATATTCTGGGATTTAAGGGGATAATCGTCACCGCTTAGATTGATAAAGTAGTCCCATTCCGGGCTTACATTAAGCAGAAACTCCATTGCATCGAGCTCGGCTTGTACCATACTGAACCCACCGGTAATGATGTTTATACTTTCCGGAATGTATACATTGGGAAACTGAATTAAATACAGCTGAATTTCTTCAATTACCTCAAATTTTGCCTTCCGGTCGATGTGCACGAGATAAAACTGGTCTCTGGTATAGATCTTCTGAAACATTGCCTTAAAAGCTTCAGGCTTATGGTGCACCATAATGAAATAAGCAATTCTTACATGTCTGAAAGGAGCTGGCTCCAAAGGTTGGGCCTGAGTGCCGGCAGAAGGAAAAAATGTTTGCATAGGTTCAGAATTAAAATCATCCGCGTTATGCAAACAATTCAGTTAACATGTGAAAGCTACGAATATATTTTTGATAATCAATTATTTAAATTTACGATTATTCGGTTTTTTTATCGTATATTTGTAAAACATTTAACGGGCCTCTGCCTTTGCTATTCTGTAACAGTTTAAATCTTTATTCTTTTTTCAGTTTGCTTTTTCAGCTGCCAGCTCAAATCTTTACTGATGAATATTAATATCAATCCCGGCAGGCTGAACTTTCAGATCGAAAGCAATTACAAGTTTAACACTCTTACTTTATTTTTTAGCCAGCAAGAGCATTAGAGCGATATGCGGGTATGGATGAATATCCTGTCCCGGGAATGACAATTCATTGCAGACTCAGCAATTATATTCCGGAATGGCGGATTATTGTACGGTCAAAGCAAATATTGATGGATCAAATGCCTCAGGCATGGATCTTTCACGGCAGGATAAGTATGACGGATTACGATCCTGTCGCAAAATAAATTTATTATACTAATTAAAACCAGAATATTTATGGGAGATTCTTTCTCTAAAAAAGAAAATTTCAAGAAAAAAGTTCAAAAACAAAAAGAAAAAGCACAAAGGCGGGAAGAACGCAAAGCCAACAACAATAAAGGAAAAGACCTGGATGACATGCTTGTCTATGTAGACGAATATGGGAGACTGACGTCTACTCCTCCTGAACAGCGCAAGGAAGTTGACCTCAGTGAGATTCAGCTGGGAGCCGCTCCCATTCCCGAGGAGGAAATCAGAAAGTCAGGCACCATTACCTTTTTCAGTGAGAAAGGTTACGGTTTCATTACCGAAGACCAGACCAAAGAAAATGTCTTTTTCCACAATAACAACTGTTCTGAGCCCGTAAAGAAGGGCAACAGGGTATCCTTTGAAAAAGAAAAGTCTGCCAAAGGCTTTTCCGCAATTGATATTCAGCTGATCAAATAACTATAACAACAATTTTTAATAATAATTACAATGCAACAAGGCACAGTAAAATTTTTCAATGAAGCTAAAGGCTTCGGATTTATTTCTCCTTCAGACGGGAGCAAAGACATTTTTGTACATTCTTCGGGATTGAGCACACGATTCATCCGGGAAAATGACAAGGTTATTTTCGATGTACAAAAAGGAGACAAAGGTCTGAATGCCGTGAACGTAAGACTGGCATAGTTTGGCCGTTAATCATCAATAATAAATCAGATATACTCTCAAAACGAAGGTCGGAAACAGATTAATCTGATCGGGCAGCCTAAGGAACCATATCCTTTGCAACAAAATTCATAATCCTTATGTTACAGATCATTAATCATTTTTCAGTCTGACATATTGTTTGAATGAATATCCGTGGAGCAGTAATACTTTTACAGGATATTCATGCTTCTGCTCAATGCAGGGGACTTTTTTACAGCATAAGCTCAGGCTGCCTTTTCAGGCAGCCTGAGCAGCATTTATTCAGTTTCTGATCGTTTTTTAAATTATCTGTTCAGAGAATAAAAGAAAGATTTCAGTTCTTCGGCAAAGATCCGGGGCACTTCAAGGGCCGCAAAATGCCCTCCTTCTTCCATTTTCCTGAAATGTACCACATTCACAAACCGCTCTGCCCATTCCCGGGGAAACTGTGCCTCACGGGGGAGTACCGCCACGCCTGCCGGTACACCGGATTTCTGCAAAGGCTGCGAACCTCCCCACTGCGCAATGGCATCTGCCTTGTACATTCTCATGGAAGTTCCTATGGTTTCCGTGACCCAATAGATCATTATATTGGTGAGCAACTCATCTTTTCCTCCAAATGCCGTTTCAATCAGTTCAGGCGGAGCGCCGGCATTCCCAAAGCTCAATATCCAGGCTGCAAGCCCTACCGGGGAATCATTCAGACCGTAAGCCAGAGACTGTGGCTTGGTGGAATGAAGCATCGCATAAGCGCCTTCACTGTACCACCATTGTTGTACAAACTGTGCAAACTCCTTTTCCTCCCCGGTCATACTGTTGGGATCCTCCTGCCCCATGGGATATCCTACATCTGTAAAATGAACCGCCTCTACCTCATCTGCATATTTCGAGGCCAGGGCCTTGGTCACCCCCATCCCTACATCGCCTCCGGCGGCACAAAACTTATCGTACCCTAAGACTTCCGTCATCAGCTTTACCCAAAGGCCGGCAACCTCTTCACTGCTTATCGCCACCTTTTCCGAAAAGCCGAAACCCGGGATGGACGGGATCACCAGGTCAAAACATTGTTCTCCTTCCGTAAGCAACGGAATGATCTTATGGAACCGGTAAAAACTGTCCGGCCAGCCATGCGTCAGTATCAGCGGTTTGGGGTTGCTGCCTTTTCCTTTAACATATTGGAAATGAATTTGTATGCCATCTATTTCAGCGATATACTGCGGATATTGATTCAGCTTTTCCTCATTTTCTTTCCAGTCGTATCCGTTCATCCAATAAGTCGCCAGCTCTTTCAGGTATTTTTCACTGGTCCCAAAGTGCCAGCCGGAACCTTCAGCCTCTCCGGGCCAACGGGTATTCCGGATACGGGCTTTAAGGTCGTTCAGAACGGTTTCAGAAATGTTTACGGTAAATGATTTCATATTATTATATTTTGATTGGTCCACCAAATTTAATCATTCTGATCATCCCCGCAAATGATTTAAACAACTGAAATAAAAGCACTACATTATCAGTAAAGCACATCAGGGCATGACAAGGCCAAAGGATATTGGCACATGAAATCATTTTTACGTTCGTATTCTGACACAGGTATTGCTTCAAAAATCAAGACTGATTGAAGAAATATGGCCTCAGAATATCTTCGAAATTATAAAGCCCCGCAGGCTTATCTTTAATATTTTCCGCTACAAACAGCGCTCCGCTCCCAAACGCTTCTCTGGAAATCGATTCATGTACCAACCTTACGGTCTGATACGGAAAACCAAAAATAACCTCATGCTTGCCTACAATACCTCCGGCTCTGATGGAATTGATGCTTTCCTTTTCCAGGTCGAGGGTTTCGGCGATTTTTACGGCAGTACCGGAAATGCCTTCCTTTGTTTTGAAATGCTCCTCCACCACTTCTATATCTACATGGGGAGCTATATTTTTCAACAGGCTTGAAGCAAACAGCAAATAGTTTACCCCAAGGGTAATGTTAGGAGACCAGAACACCGTTGTTTTAGCCGCAAGCTGTTCTAAAAGTTGTTTTTCGGCATCGCCGTAATGAGAGATCGCCGAAATAATCCTGACATTTTTTTCCGCCGCTTCGGACCCATACATATGGATACTTTCCGTAGATGAAAAGTCAATCACCATATCTACAGGATGCTGCTCAAGAAGCTCTTTTATCGTAATATTCCGCAAGGAGTGAATATGGCCAGGCTCATCTGATTCCAGGCCCAGAAATTCAGGAGCGGAATGATGATCCAGCAGGGTACTGTTCTTCAATACCCATTCCAGACAAAAACCGGGGCTTTGCAAAATGACGCTGGCAACAGCCTTTCCTGCTTTCCCAAAGCCTATAAGGCCTATTTTTATTCTTGTTGATGCTCTTTTCATTAATTTTTTATTTTGTTGTTCTTATAATCCTCTGATGTCTTCTGACATTATAGGATCTTAAATACAATGTCTTCAATCATTTATCCTGCCGGAGAAGATATATCCTTCGGCCGGTCATACTATCATTTATCTTTTGATTCATTATTAAATTCCTGTCTCCGGTAAACTTCCGGCGTTAAGCCCACCTGCTTTTTAAAATATTTACCGAAATTGGATTTGTCTGTAAATCCCAATTCATTACCTATTTCGCTTACCGTAAGATCCGTATTCCGGAGCAGTCTTTTGGCTTCCAGAATTATACGGTCTTTAATGATATATCCTGCAGAACGGCCCAGTGATCTTTTTACTATAATGTTCAGATAGTTAGGTGATATACATAAGGCATCCGCATATTGTTTCGGCAGTTTCCATTGCTTATGCCTGAGATTCACCAGCTCATTAAACTGCTGTATTAAAACCAGCTTCCTGTCTCTTTTGTGTATGACAGCATCGGAAATAGCGCCATGATCCCTGCGGTATTTGATTAAAGCGGCTTTCAGATAAATACAGATAAGCTCCCTGCACTCCTTCCTGATATGCTGATATTCCTTATGGATAAGATCCGCCAGTAAAAGCCATTCTTCCATCGAATTTTCATCAACATCAATATAGGGTATGGCACTGATGTTTATCAAATCGCTTTTTATTTTATTATTCCCCGTGTAGATGAGATTATAGAACGATTTAGTGAAGTTGATGACATATCCTTCCGCGTTCTCCAGCTGCAGCCAGGTGTGCACCTGGCCGTACGTAATTAAAAATATACGGTTATCCGTTATTTTATATTCGGCTGAATCAATGGTATGGGACCCTTTTCCGGATTTTATTATGATCAGCGAATAGAAATCATGGCGATGCGGTTTTTTAAGATGCCTGATCCGCTCTGCAAAATCCCGTAAGGTATAAAACCCAAACCCCTGTAGCAAAGAGGGAGCAGCAAGCAATGAGTCTACCGAATATAATTTTACATGGTCAAATTCATCCATAGCTAACATCAAAATACAAATATAAATTGTACCACCAGGAATACCGTGGTATAATTTATACTTTATTTGGTAATTTGAACAACTCCCTGTTTTCCGGCGAACTGGCAGGGAAATTCAGAGCTATCCCCATTCATGGGATACTGCGGAATCCAGTCCTTTTATTCTTA
Source organism: Chryseobacterium gossypii (assembly GCF_041361455.1). NCBI lineage: Bacteria > Pseudomonadati > Bacteroidota > Flavobacteriia > Flavobacteriales > Weeksellaceae > Chryseobacterium > Chryseobacterium gossypii. The sequence continues at coordinate 186,010 of NZ_JBGCUR010000002.1, forward strand.
CGACATGTATTGTGTCAGAGAATATATGTTGATAATTATTTCTGTCTTATGATAATTGCCTGGGGATCGTTCTGTTTGCGGGCAATTAACTTTTCAATCATTTCACAGGTTTGATAGAGATCGCAAAGCCTCCGCTTCTGGCCATCTTAAATTTAATTTTCG